>NZ_AJXN01000125.1 GCF_000286355.1 Kocuria atrinae C3-8
GGATCGTGAATCGACGGATTCGCTACGGTGATCACCCATGAGCCACACGCGATCCGCAGGAACGTGCACGGCGAAGGGAATGTCCGAGGGCTGGTCGTCAGGGTACACATAGTCCTCGTCCAGAGGCTGTCCGTTGACCGTGATCTTCCCCTGAGCGTCACAGCATTCGATGGTGTCCCCGGGGACCGCCATCACGCGCTTGACGTAGGCGGTGGACGAGCCGGTCAGGCCCAGCCAGCGACCCACGCCGTTGACGGCCTGTGAGTACCAGGGTCCGTGGAATGCAACGGGTCCAGGGAACCGCGGCCGTCGAAGACCACGAGCTGACCGCGCTGCAGGTCATCCGGGTCACCGAGTTTGTTCACCAGCACTCGGTCCCCGCCCTGCAGCGTGGGTTCCATCGAGTTGGAACCCACCCAGTAGACGTCCACCACGAACGCACGCACCGCAGCCGCGATGAGCAGCGCTGCCAGCACGGCAATGGTGATGACCCACAGCCACCAGCGCCGCGGGGAAAGGGGTGCACGTACAGCGGAGGACCCGGCAGATGCCGGGCCCTCCGTGCGTTCCGAGTGCAGGTGCACGTGGAAGAATGCTTACTTGCTGGAAGCGCTCGAGTCACGCTTCTCGCGGATACGAGCTGCCTTACCGTGGCGATCGCGCATGTAGTAGAGCTTGGCACGACGCACGTCACCGCGGCTCACGAGCTCGATCTTGTCGATGATCGGGGAGTGCACCGGGAAGGTACGCTCCACGCCAACACCGAAGCTGACCTTGCGAACGGTGAAGGTCTCGCGGACGCCGGAGCCCTGACGGCCCATGACGTAGCCCTTGAAGACCTGAACACGCGAACGGTTACCTTCAATGATGTTCACGTGGACATTCAGGGTGTCGCCGGGGCGGAAATCCGGAATGTCGTTACGCAGGGACTTGGCATCAAGCTGATCGATAAGGTTCATGCTTTTTCTCCTCGCGACTGCCGCAGGTCGATCGCGTGTGGTCCGCGCGGCTCAGCCATGAAGGTTTGAGCCGACGCGCAGAAGTATGTCGAAATCGGGCCGGTGTGGTGATTTCGAATGCGTGGTTGTTGGTCGCTCTCCCCCCTGCGGCAGGGGCGTGCCCAACTCACGCACAGCGACCCATTATGCCATATTTCGACTAGCCCTGTATGCCATCCGCGGGTTCGGGAGCGCAGATCTGGAACGACCCGTTGACCACCTGGAAACCGTGCTCGCGCAGGATGGCCAGATCGGCCTTGTTCAGGTCGGCCGGGTTGAGTTGCTCGATCATGTCCGGGCGGCGCTGGGCGGTTCGGTGCAATTGCTGGTCACGGCGCCACCGGGCAATGTTCCCGTGGTGACCTGACAGCAACATGTCCGGAATGGCACGCTCTCGCCACACGGCCGGTTTGGTGTACACCGGGTATTCGAGCAGCCCACCGGTGTGGGACTCCTCGGCCAAGGATTCTGGATTGCCGATCACGCCGGGAATCAGCCGGGTCACGGCCTCGACCATGGCCAGGACCGCCACTTCTCCCCCATTGAGCACGTAGTCGCCCAGGCTCATGGGGCGCACCACCGCGTACCCGGAGGCCCATTCGATGAAGCGCTCGTCGATCCCCTCATAGCGGCCGCACGCGAAGACGAGGTGCTCTTCATCGGCCAGTTCGTACGCGACATCCTGGGTGAACACTTCCCCCGCAGGTGAGGGCACCACGAGCACGGGCTTGCGGCCGGACGACGCCGCTGCGGTCACCGACTCGAGCGCTTGCGCCCACGGTTCGGGCTTCATGACCATGCCCGCCCCGCCGCCGTACGGGGTGTCATCCACCGTGCGGTGCCGATCCGTGGCGAAGCTCCGGGGGTCGGTCACGGACAGTTGCAGCACGCCGTCCGTCATGGCCTTGCCGATCAGCGACAGCTCGAGCGGTGCCAGGTATTCGGGGAAGATGCTCAGCACATCGATGCGCACGGTCCTACTCCTCCGACCCGAGGTCCAGCAGACCGGCGGGCGGCGTCAACAGCACGCGCCCGGTCTCCAGATCCACTTCCGGCACGATTTCTTCCACGAACGGAATCAGAATACGACGCCGCTCCCCCACGAGTTCCAGTTCCAGCAAGTCTTGTGCCGCGCCGGATATCAACGCGGTGACCTTGCCGACCTCGCGGTCCTCGCGGGTGGTGTCCACGGCCATCAGGCCGAGCAGGTCGTCCTGGTGCCACTCGTCGTCATCCAGCTCCACTTCGTGGGGCTCGGCGAACAGCTGAGATCCGCGCATCTCTTCGGCGCGGTTGCGGTCGGTGATCTCCTCGAAGCGGGCGATCAGCACCTTCTTGTTCCAGCGGAACCCTGACGCGGTGAGCGACTCGGGAAGTCCCGTGGCGCCGTCGGGCTTGCCCTGGGGCCACTGGACGCTCAGAACCGAACCGGGCGCGAAACGCGATTCGGGATCATCGGTGAACAACTGCACCGTGACTTCTCCGCGCACGCCGTGGGGTTTGCCGATGCGTGCAATCCGAACGCTCATGAGATCTCCTTTGCCGGATCTGGACCGGTATGAAATGTCTACCAAATGATGACGGCCCCCGTCTCCCGCGTCTGCAGGAAACAGGGGCCGTTCACGTACGCGCGGTCTTTAGCGACGACGACGGTCGGTATCGACCACGTCTACGCGCACATTTTCGCCGGGTGCCAGGGCCGTGACGACGGTGCGCAGAGCCTTGGCGGTGCGTCCGGAACGCCCGATCACGCGGCCGAGGTCATCGGGGTGAACCCGAACCTCGAGGATCTGCCCGCGGCGACCTTCGCGTGAGCGAACGGTGACGTCCTCGGGGCTGTCCACAATGCCGCGAACCAGGTGTTCCAGAGCCTCGGCGAGCATGCTCACTCTGCCTTCTCGGCGTTGTCCTCCGTGGATTCCTCAGCCGCACCCTCGGTGGAAGCTTCTTCGGCGGGCGCTTCGGCCTGCTCGGAAGCTTCGGCCTTGTCAGCCTTGGGAGTGATGGCCTCGGGGATGATCACGGAACCCTTGTCGGGTGCCACGAACTCAGCCTTGGTCTCGGGGGCCTTGTAGGTACCCTCGGCACCGGGCTCACCCTTGAACTTCTGCCAGTCACCGGTGATCTTCAGCAGTGCTGCCACGGCGTCAGAGGGCTGTGCGCCCACGCCGAGCCAGTACTGGATCCGGTCGGAAACCAGGTTGATGTAAGAGGGGTGCTCGGTCGGCTGGTAGACGCCGACCTCCTCGATGACACGACCATCGCGCTTCTTGCGGGAGTCGACGATGACAACGCGGTAACGGGGATCGCGCATTTTACCCATGCGCTTGAGACGAATCTTAACTGCCACTTGAGTGGTTACTCCTGTTTCGAATGTGGTCGGAAATGCACACACATGCACCCGTGGGGCGGGCCTGGGTGGGATTTCCTGTGGACGCGATACACGCGCGGTGAGAGGGTCCGCACGGTTCGAGTACCCGTCTATTGTGCCACATGTGTCAAACCCCGGTGTGCAGGACGAACGTGGTTTACCTCTCGAGTTTGAGTGCCTTGCGCCATGTGAGCGCCTGACCGCCCTGGAAGACCGCTCGCTGGTACACCCGTTCTCCCACGCGGAACATGATCAAGCCGAAGACCGCGCACAATCCCAACGCCAACCACGGTTCCCACCACTGCACGGTGTCCGTGAGCATGCGCACGGGCATGGCCACGGATGACACCAGCGGAACGTAGGAGGCCACGGTGAGCCAGGCTCCCTTGGCGAACAATCCCACGAGCAGCGCTGCAATGAGTACGGACATGATGGGCCCGGTGTTGGACTGAAGGTCCTCAGTACGGGAAGCCAACGAACCAAGTACGGCCCAGATGCTTGCCTGGGCAGCGAAGCCCACCACGAAGAACCCGATGAACCACCCCGAGGCTTCCAAGATCCAACCGATCAATTCGGCTTGACCGAGCAGATTCACCCCCAGTAATCCGACAACTCCGTACAGAATGATCTGCGCGTAGGCCAGCAGGCAATTGCCGATCACCTTGCCGTAAAGGATGTGGCGAACCGGGATGGCCGTGGCCAGGATCTCCACCACCCGGTTCTGCTTCTCCTCGAGCACCGAGTTGGCAATGGCCATGCCGAAGATGATGGCGGCGGTGTAGAACAGCATCGCGAAGACGAAACCCAGCACGTTGGCCGCCACACCACGGTCGGGTTCGTCGGACAGTGTGCGTGTTTGTACCTCCGACCCGGCCGCCAATTGCTCGGTGGTCGTTCCGGCGGCCGCGGCGTTCTCCTGCGCCGTCACGTCGCGAGCGGCGTCCGAAAGCATGCCGCTCAGAGAGTTGTCCATGGAGGTGCGTGCCGTGAGCACCCAGGAGTCCTCGCCGCGAGACACGGCGGCGTCGATGTCCTCGTTCTCCAGTAGCTGCCGAGCCTCGTCCGGTGTAGCCGACTGCACTTCGATACTGGTGTTTTCACCGGCGGAGTCCCTGGCGGTCTCCACCACGGCGACCGCCTGCGGGTCGGTCGCGGCCACGGTGTAGCTGGTGGTGCGCTCGCTCATGAAGAACATGAACGCGGTGAACCCGATGATGCCGAGCACCGTGAGCACGGTGGACAGAACGAAGGCACGGTCCCTCAGCTTGACGCCGATCTCGCGGTTCATCACGGTCAGCCAGGGGACGGATGCCGTGGTGGCTTGCTCCTCTTCTGCGGCGGTAGGGGCCGCGGTGGAGGTCGTCATGTCGTTGCTCATTGGATGGCCTCCCGGTAGAGATCTCCCAGCGAGGGGCGAAGTCGGGCGAATTCGATCATGCCTCGGGCTGCAGCTTCGCGTGCCAGGTGATCGCGAGCCTGCGCATCGACGGGCTGAAGGATGGCCGTGTTGCCGTCAAGGTCCACGACTTCCACCCCGGGTTCTCCTCGGGTCCAGCCTGCGTCCGAGTCGCACACCAGTCGATACTGTTCCGGACGCGCCGCTCGTAACTGCTCGACCGGTCCGGCCAGGCGGACCGTGCCCTGGTCGAGCACCACCAGGCGTCACACAGGCGGTCGATCAGATCCAGTTGATGGGATGAAAAGAGTACGGGCACGCCACGCGCCATGTATTCACGCAACAGTCCCACCATGGCGTCGACCGCGGTGGGATCCAGGCCAGAGAAAGGTTCGTCCAAGACCAGCGCCACGGATCGTGCAACAGTGCCGCGGCGACCTGGACGCGCTGCTGATTGCCAAGGGAGAGGGTCTCCAACCGGTCCTTGGCCCGCTCCCCCAGGCCGAAACGGTCCAGCAAGCGGTGCGCCTCCCTCAGCGCCCGGGACCGGTCCATGCCGTGGAGTTGTCCCAGATAACCCAGCTGATCGGCAATGCGTTGCTTGGGGTACAGCCCACGCTCCTCAGGCATGTAGCCGAACCGCGAGCGTGCTCGGGCGTTGATCGGCTGGCCGTTCCACAGGACGGTGCCGCCATGCTGGTCGAGCACGCCCATGATCATGCGCATGGTGGTGGTCTTGCCAGCGCCGTTCGCCCCCACGAACCCCGTCATCTGTCCGGGTTCCACGCGGAAGGAAACGTGGTCCACCACGGTGCGGTCGCCGAATTTTCGCGTCAGGTCCTGCACCTCCAGCGTGCCCCCTGCGCGCGGTGGTGAGTAGTGGACGGAGCTGTACGCCGCCCCCGGCTCTTTCAACCTCATACTGTCTCCTCGGATCTGTGCCGTCCCCTTGGCCGTGGTGTGTGCGAAACACGGCGCGGCTGGCTGTTTCCAGCCTAGGAGGAGAGTCGGTCCAGGAGATCAGCCCCGCGGCGGAACTTCCGCTCCGCCCTGCGGTGTACGCGGGGTGTTGCCGAACCGGGTGCCTTTGAGCCTCGGGCTCGCATGGGAGTGCGGCCGACCGGCGGGGGTGGGAGTGCCGTAGAAACAGCGACGAGTCAGGCGACCATGCCCGATCTGTAGGCGAAGACCACCGCTTGCACGCGGTCGCGCGCACCCACCTTGGCCAACACATTGGAAATATGCGTCTTGACCGTGGCCTGCCCCACCACCAGCTTGTCGCAGATCTCTCCGTTGGACAGCCCCTCCGCCGCGAGGGTGAGCACCTCGCGCTCTCGAGCCGTCAGGGAATCGATGATGCGTTGCTGCTCACCCGTCCGCTCGGGAACTTCGCTCGCCGACGCCGCCGCCCCACCATCAGACCCCACCGTCGCTCGCGAGGTGCGTGAGCGGCGTCGTGCTGGGTCAGTTGCTGGACTACCCGAAGAGTGGCCTCCGGGGCGAGCAGGGCGTGGCCGTCAACCACTGCGTGCACCGCGGCCACGAGGTCCTCCGGGGACGCGTTCTTGAGTAGAAACCCACTGGCCCCGGCACGCAACGCGTCGAAGAGGTAGTCGTCCCGGTCGAAGGTCGTGAGGATGATGACCTTGGTGTCCGTGGCTTCCGTGATGAGACGTGTGGCTTCAATGCCGTCCATCACGGGCATCTGAACATCCATGAGCACTACGTCCACGGGGCTGTCGAGCACGTGGGCCACGGCGTCCTTGCCGTTGGCGACCTGACCGACCACCTCCACGTTCTCCTCGACGGTGAGCATGAGCGCGAATCCGGATCGCACCAGTTCGTGATCGTCAGCCAACAGAACTCGGATCACGGGGTGACCTCCTGGGTAGCGCGGGTGTGGGGACGGGGAATGCGGACGCGAACGCGCCACCCAGGGCCGGGTGTGCGCGGGCCGATCTCGGTCACCCCGTTGTAGAGCCGTGCACGCTCGGTGATGCCCTTGAGGCCGAAACCCGAGCCTTCGGTGCCCGGTTTGGATTGGCCTTGATCGGTGACTTCCAGTTCAACCCATGCCTTGGTCTCGCGCTCCTCGGAATCGTCCGTTGTGGATCCGGTGCGCACCACGGCAGTCGCTTCGCGGGCTGTTGAGTGTCGAGTCACGTTGGCCAAGGCCTCTTGCAAGCACCGGTACACGGTCAGTTGGAGGGATCCGGGGAGCTGCTCGAGGTCCTCGGGATGTTCCAACGAGGTGTTGAGCGTGACCGCCAGACCGTTGCGGGCATGGGAAGCCACGAGATCGTCCAGTTCGCTCAATCGGGGTTCCGGAGTACGTGATTGCGCGGGCAGAACACTGCCGTCCTCGGCGCGCAACACTCCCAATAGCTCGCGCATTTCCGTGACGGCCTGCCTGCTGGAGGCTTCAACGGTACTCAGGGCGGCAGCGGCCGCCTCAGGGTTCTTGGCCATGACGGTTCGTGCGGCACCGGCCTGGATCCCGATCGCGGACACGTGATGGGCCACCACATCGTGGAGTTCACGTGCGATGCGCAGCCGTTCCTCGACGACCGCCCGATTGGCCAACTGTTCGGACTGCTGAGCAATGCGCCATGCCTGTTCGCGCAGTCTGCGCCGGTCCAGGGCCCTGCGCCACGAAGAACGTCCCATGACCGCGGCACCACCGAAATAGACGATGTTCATGACCACGGTGTAGCCCATGATGCCCACCGCCGCAGAAAACGGCCCGGAGGTCTCTTCGAGGTTGTTCAAAACCTCCGCATAGGAATTGGTGATCGTCCAATCCACCGTCAGCCACCCGGCGGTGAACACGGCCAGGCCCACCACCATGAGTGTTACGAGCTGCCGGGAACGACCCCACGCAACCATGGAGTACACGCTGGCAAAGTAGGCGATCTGGAAGAACAGTTGCATGTTGACCTGGGGTACCACGTAATAGGCCCACATGAACACGGCCGAGGCGGCCACCACACCAGCAATCGGGAAGCGGCGGCGGATAGCCAGCGGCACGGCCATCAGGACCGACGCCAGGTAACCCATCCACCATGCTGGTCTCCGGGAAACGATGTGTAGCTCTGGATCAGTGCCAGCGACAGCACGGAGGCTGCAGCCACTCCCGCGGCCAGCCAGATATCACGGGACAGCTCGTGGGGCGTGGGACGTGGCCGCTGCCAGTCCGGTTCGTCCGGATCAGGCAGTGCGGACACCCACCGTCGGGTCCAGTCGAACCGCGCCACTACGACTTCTTACGCGCCCGCACCGCCGCCCACAGGGCAGCCTGCCCCGCGGCATCGGTCAGCAAAACCGCGGATGCGGTGCCGAGCACGCGCGATCCCCGGCCACCGCGGCGAGCCAGTGCCGCCAGCGTGGAGCCCGCGACCAGTTCGGCACCGCCCACGGCCAGCAGGATCTCAGGGTGGCGGAAGTACACGCGCTGGACCCGAGACACCAGATCGTTGCCGGACGGTTCCGTGGTCACGGCGTCCACCAGCGACAGACCGAAGGCCTTGGGTTCGTAGTGACGAGCGTCCTCCATGTCGTCCACGGAACGCTCGGATTCCACGAGCTTCGCGGCCACCACGGGCACACCCAGCAACTGCAGCACCGATTCCAGCAACAAACCCGAGCTGGGCGTTGCGGCGTAGTTTTCCAGGCGAGCCGTTGCTGCGGGGTCCAGGGAGCAGATCGAGGCAATGGCCTCCACCGCGACCTTGATGTCCCGTTCGACGTCCGTGGCCACCTGTCGCTGCGGAACAGTTTCACCCTCGCCACCGAGGATGTCCGCTATGTCGCTGTGCTCGGCTTCCCAACTCAGCGTTGCCGTGCGGCCCATCTCGATCTGATGATTGAGTTCAGCTTCTTCGTCGCGGTCCGAATCCGTCCGCGGGTACACCGTGAGGCTGCGTTCGGCACCGTCCGAGGAAATCGCAATACACATGTCACCGGGGTGGACCGCGGCGATGAAGGCGGGATCCATGTCATCATCGGGCAGCACCACGGCCCACCCGTTGCGGGTGACCGCGGTGAAGCTTGCGTCCAGAAGATTGGCCAGGAAGGGCAGTTCGGGCGCGTCAGCGTGCACCAGGACCGCGACCCGATTGAGTTGTTGGTCTGTCATGAACGCTTTCCTCCGTCAATTACGTGTTCGGCACGGTGCCTGTTCCAGGGCCTCCAGGCGTCGCGGATTCGCTGTGACATGCCGGCCGAGAGCACGGTTTCCAGATCCTGCGGAGCAACCCAGCGGTAGGACAACAGCTCTTCTTCCTGGACCGTGATCTGCGAATCGGAGGGGATCTGCCCGCCGTCGTAGAGGAACGCGACCGAGTCCCCCCACATGCCCATGTTGAGACCGTGCATGATCAACAGCATGCGCCCTTCGGCAGGTGCAGTCCCACTTCTTCGATCACTTCACGGAAGCACGCGCTGCGGGGGTCCTCCCCCGCCTCCACCGTGCCGCCGGGCAGGGTCCATTCGGACTTGTAGTTGGGTTCCACCGTGAGAATGCGCCCGTTCTCGTCTCGGATAACGGCCGACGCCGCCAGCCGCCGCGTGGGCAGCGTTCCGATGAACTCGCGCAGTTCTTGATCTGAAAGGTATGAACCCACTACCAACTCACTTTCCGAGGAATTTCTCGAAGCCCTTGGGAAGGTTCAAGGACTCCAGGTCTGGCTGTTCCTGCTGCGCACCAAAGGCACTGCCCTTGGCCGCGGGCTTCTGACCGCTGGCAATGGCGGCGTTCTCCTGGGCGCGCTTAGCAGGGTTACCGGAACGCGAGCCCTTGGCGCCCTTCTTCTTGGCCTTGCCCTTCTTGCCACCACCACCGCCGGCGCCGCCGCCCATACCGGGGATGCCACCGGGCATACCGGGAACTCCCTTGCCCTGGGCCAGCGCTTCATCATCTTCTGAGCCTGGGCGAAGCGCTCCATCAGCTGGTTGACCTCGGACACGGACACACCGGAACCGCGGGCGATACGGGCGCGGCGGGAGCCGTTGATGATCTTGGGGGCCACGCGCTCGTGCGGGGTCATGGAACGCACGATGGCTTCCACGCGGTCGATCTCGCGCTCGTCGAAGTTCTCGAGCTGCTCACGCATCCCTGCCGCACCGGGCATCATGCTGAGCATCTTCTTCATCGAGCCATCTTGCGCAGCTGCTGCATCTGGGCGAGGAAGTCCTCGAAGGTGAAGTCCTCCTGGTCGGTGAACTTCTTGGCCATGCGCTCGGCCTCGGTCTTGTCCACTGCTTCTCAGCCTGCTCGATGAGCGTGAGGACGTCACCCATGTCCAGGATGCGGGAGGCCATGCGGTCCGGGTGGAACTGCTCGAAGTCGCGCACGCCCTCGCCGGTGGAGGCGAACATGATGGGCTTGCCGGTGACCGAGCGGACGGAGAGCGCGGCACCGCCGCGGGCGTCGCCGTCGAGCTTGGAGAGCACCACGCCGGTGAAGTCCACGCCGTCGTCGAAGGCCTTGGCGGTGTTGACCGCATCCTGGCCGACCATGGCGTCGATGACGAAGAGCACTTCGTCCGGGTTCACGGCGTTGCGGATGTCGCGGGCCTGGCGCATCAGGCTTCGTCGATGCCCAGACGACCGGCGGTATCGACGATGACCACGTCGTAGAGCTTGGCGCGGGCGTGTGCCACGCCGTCGCGGGCGACCTTCACGGGATCGCCGGTGGGGTCATCGAATTCCGAGGTGGCACCGGGCTCGGGAGCGAACACCGGAACACCGGCGCGCTGACCGACCACCTGGAGCTGGGTCACGGCGTTGGGACGCTGAAGGTCGGAGGCGACCAGAACGGGCTTGTGCCCCTGATCGGTGAGCCACTTGCCGAGCTTGCCGGCCAGGGTGGTCTTACCGGCACCCTGCAGACCCGCGAGCATGATCACGGTGGGGCCCGACTTGGCCAGGTTGATGCGGCGGGTCTCGCCACCCAGAACGTTCTTGAGTTCCTCGTTGACGATCTTGACGACCTGCTGGCCGGGGTTCAGCGCCTCGGACACCTCGGAACCCAGAGCGCGTTCCTTGATGGTGGCGGTGAATTCCCGGACCACGGGAACGGCGACGTCCGCCTCGAGAAGGGCGCGGCGGATTTCCCGTACGGTGGCGTCCACATCCGCTTCGGACAACCTACCCTTGCCGCGCAGGTTCTTGAAGGTCGCTGTAAGCCGGTCGGACAGTGAGTTGAACACGGGGCAGTCGCTGCTTTCGTCGGTCAACGGATGGGGTCAGTGTCCCAGGTTATCAAGCCCAACCGGGTCCCCGGAACGAGACGAACGCACCGCGGGGCCACCTTGAGTGCCCCGCGGTGCGTTCGGTCTTTTTCGGGTGACGACGCCGCCGCGCCGCTAGAGCGCGGACTCCCCGCGTTCGCCGGTGCGCACGCGCACCATCTCGTCCACCGAGGTGACCCACACCTTGCCGTCACCGGCGGAACCGGAGTGGGCGGAGGACACGATCACGTTGACCACGTCCGCGGCGATGTCATCCGCCACGAGTGTCTCGACACGTACCTTCTCCAGCAGGTCCACGGTGTACTCGGCTCCGCGGTAGACCTCGGTGTGTCCGCGCTGCCGGCCGTAGCCGTGCACGGTGAGCACTGTCATTCCTTGGATACCGAAGGCCTCCAGTGCGTCCTTGACGTCGCTGAACTTGTCGGGTCGTACGACTGCGGTGATGAGTTTCACAGGGAAGATCCTTCCTTGGCGTGGGCAGGGGCCTCAGCGGTGCCCGGGAGGGGCCGCGACGGGGAGGTTCCGGCAAAGTAACCGGTGGCCTCGTCCTTGAGGGAGTACGCGGATTCTGCGTGCTGGGTGACGTCGATGCCGTCCACCTCGTCCTGAGTGGAGATGCGCAGACCCATGGTGACCTTGATGAGCATTCCAATGATCAGGGTGAGCACACCGGTGTAGAGCACGGCGAACACGGTGGAGGTCACCTGGGAGCCCATGAGCGCCCAGCCGCCGCCGTAGAACAGGCCCGCCTGTCCCTCCGAGGGAATGGCCAGGAAACCGAGAGCAACGGTACCCACGATGCCCGAGACCAGGTGCACACCGATCACGTCCAGCGAGTCGTCCAGGCCGATCTTGTACTTCATACCCACGGCGAGCGCGGACAGCACACCGGCACTGCGGCCAGGGCGATCGCACCCAGGGGCGAGACGTTGGCACACGCGGGGGTGATGGCCACCAAACCGGCCACCACGCCGGAGGCCGCGCCCAGTGACGTCGCGTGAC
Organism: Kocuria atrinae C3-8; assembly: GCF_000286355.1. Taxonomy (GTDB): domain Bacteria; phylum Actinomycetota; class Actinomycetes; order Actinomycetales; family Micrococcaceae; genus Kocuria; species Kocuria atrinae_A. Next base: position 12,019 of record NZ_AJXN01000125.1, read on the forward strand.
CGTCACGGATCTTTTCGGTGAGCAACCAGGTCAGCATGGCGGCCGCCGGGGCCACCAGGGTGTTGGTCCAGATGAGTGCCGCCTGTTCCGCGGTTGCCGCGGCACCCACGTTGAAGCCGAACCAGCCGAACCACAGGATCGCCGCACCCAGCATCACCAGGGGCAGGTTGTGGGGTCGCTGGCCGGAGTCCTTGCCGAAGCCTTTGCGGGCACCGATGAGCAGGATCAGCACGAGTGCCGCCACGCCTGCGTTGATGTGGACCACCAGGCCGCCCGCGAAGTCGATGGGTTCGCCGAACATCTCGGCCAAGGCGCCACCCTCGGACCACAGGCCGCCACCCCACACCATGAAGGACAGCGGGAAGTACACCGCGGTGATCCACACCAGGGTGAACACGACCCAGCTGCCGAACTTGGTGCGATCGGCAATGGCACCGGAGATCAACGCGACCGTGATGATCGCGAAAGTAATACCGAAGGCACTGCCCAGTAGGTCCTCGGAACCGATCAGTCCGTGCAGGCCGAAGCTGGCGGTGGGATCAGCCACCAGTCCGCCCAGGATCGCGTCGCCGGAAGACATCGAGGCCCCCCACAACACCCACACCACGGCCACGATCGCGATGGAGATGAAGCTCATCATCATCATGTTCAGCACGCCCTTGGCCCGGGTCATGCCTCCGTAAAAAAGCGCGAGTCCCGGTGTCATGAAGAACACCAGTCCCGCCGCCACCAAAGTCCACACGTGTCCCGCCGTCAATTCCACGCGAGCTCACCTCGTCTCAATCTCAAAGTTCTGTCCAACGGTTATCCGTTGGTAACGAGTAAAGAGCGCGCGTGTTTCGGTTGTGGTTCGAGATCGGTTTCGCCCGTGTTTCGTTTCATCCCCGTTCGTGACAACCGTGTTACGGATCACGGTGGGAAATCCCGCTATCCAGCGCCGCCAGCCCAACGAATATCCACGTGACTAGCGCAAGCACGAAAAGGCGCCGCCCCGAAACGGGGCGGGCGCCGAAAACTACCGGAGCGGCGTCGTACTCAGTCGAGCAGCGCGTCCACGAACTGATCGGCGTCGAAGGGCGCGAGGTCGTCGGGACCTTCGCCCAGGCCGATGAGCTTGACCGGCACGCCCAGGGCACGCTGGATGGCCACCACGATGCCGCCCTTGGCGGTTCCGTCCAGCTTGGTGAGCACGATGCCGGTGATGTTCACGGCCTCGGCGAAGACCTTGGCCTGGGTCATGCCGTTCTGACCCGTGGTCGCGTCGATCACGAGGAGGACCTCGTCCACCTCGGCGGCCTTGGTGACCACGCGCTTGATCTTGCCCAGCTGGTCCATCAGACCGGCCTTGTTCTGCAAGCGGCCGGCGGTGTCGATCAGCACCACGTCCGACTCTTGTTCGATACCGGCCTGCACGGCGTCGAAGGCGACCGACGCCGGGTCCGCGCCTTCCTGTTCGGAACGCACCGTGGCAACGCCCACCCGGGCACCCCAGGTCTCGAGCTGATCGGCAGCCGCGGCGCGGAACGTATCCGCCGCGCCCAACAGCACGTCTTTGTCCTCCGCCACCAGAACGCGAGCAAGCTTGCCCACCGTGGTGGTCTTGCCCACGCCGTTGACGCCCACGACCAGAACCACGGCGGGTTTGCCGGGCGCGCCCACCGAGTTGATGGAACGGTCCATGGTGGGATCCACGAGCTTGAGCAGCTCTTCGCGCAGCATGGCCTTGACGTGCGCGGGATCCTGCGTGCCCTCGATGCGAACGCGCTTCTGCAGATTCTCGACCAGTTCCAGGGACGCGTCCGTACCGAGGTCCGCCATGAGCAGCGTGTCCTCGATCTCGTCCCAAACATCTTGATCGATGCGCTCGCGGGACAACAGGGCCAGCAGACCCTTGCCCAGCACGTTGTTCGACTTGGACAGGCGACCGCGCAGCCGGGCCAGGCGGCCCAGCGCCGACTCGGGCCGTTCGATCGTGGTGCCCGGGCGCTCCTCGACGAGCACGTCGCCTTCGGCCGGTGGGATGTCATCGACGTCCCGAGTTGTTTGGTAGCCGCCCTTGGGAGCCTTGGGCTTGCGGAGCAGCATGGTGCCGAAAATCACCATGAGCGCCACCGCTATGACGGCTATAACGAGTATCCAAATCCATTGAGTCGTGGTCACCCTTCTAATGTTCCATAAACTGTTCGACGTGTCCCGCCCATACGAAGATCCGACGCCCACTGATCCCTCCGATCTGCCCGCCACGGGACCGCAATCAACGGTCCCCCCGGCGGACACAGCGGGCGATACCTCGGGCGCTCCGAAGGAGAAGGTGCCGCCGCAGATCAAAGTGTTGATCGCAGCGGCGTTCGTGATCGCGATCGGCTACGGAATCGTGGCTCCGGTGCTGCCGCAGTTCGCGTCGAGCTTCGGGGTGGGGGTTGCTGCGGCCTCCGCCGTGGTGAGTGCCTTCGCGCTGTGCCGGCTGTTGTTCGCACCGGCCAGTGGCGCGGTGGTGAACAAACTGGGTGAACGGCCCACGTACTTGATCGGCCTGTTGGTCGTGGCGGTGTCCTCGGCAGCCACGGCGTTCGCGGAAACCTACTGGCAATTGCTGCTGTTCCGCGGCCTGGGTGGTGTGGGTTCCACCATGTTCACCGTGTCGGCCATGGGGTTGATCGTGCGTCTGGCACCGCCGCGGATGCGTGGGCGGATCTCCGGTTACTACGCCACGGCGTTCCTGCTGGGCGGCATCCTGGGTCCCGTGGTGGGCGGACTGCTGGCCGGATTCGGCATGCAGGCGCCCTTCATCATTTACGCGGTGGCCCTGCTGATTGCCTCCGCCGTGGTGTACTTCCGGCTCAAGGACGAGACCTTGGCCGCTCGCAAGGCGAAGAATCTGCAGCCGCCCATGAAATTCCGTGAAGCCTTCGAGTTCGGCGCTATCGCTCAGCCTGGTCTCCAGTTTCGCGACGGGGTGGACCGCCTACGGTGTGCGCGTAGCGCTGATCCCGCTGCTGGCCGTGCAGCTCGTGGGCGAGGGTCCGCAGGTCGCCGGTCTGGCGCTGGCCGTGTTCGCGGCCGGTAACGCCCTGGCCCTCACCTTCACCGGCCGGCTCACCGACAAACTGGGCCGCAAGCCACTGATTCTCACCGGCTTGGTCGTGTGCGCCTTGGCGACCATCGGCGTGGGGCTGGTGTCATCCGTACCCCTGTTCGTCCTCCTGTCCCTGATCTCCGGGATGGGATCCGGCACGCTCAACCCCGGCCAGCAGGCAGCGGTCGCGGACGTGATCGGCCCCGAGCGGGCCGGTGGCAAGGTGCTCTCGCGCTACCAGATGAGCGCGGACGCCGGTCAGATCCTGGGCCCCATCCTGGCCGGGGCGTTGGCAGACGCCGCCGGGTTCGGGTGGGCCTTCGGTGTCTCCGGTGGGCTCATGCTCCTGGCTGCGCTCGCGTGGTTGCCCGCCAAAGAGACCATGCCCCCGGAAGAGAATCCCGAGAACAAGAACCCGGGCAGCCAGGACCAGCGGGCCTGATCCGGGACAGCGGGGTTCGGCTCCGCCCAGGCCTGGTGACCCCAGGTCGGTTCAGCGCAGGTGGGTCAGCCTGGTTCGGGTAACACAGTCCAGTCCACCGCGTTTCAGTTCAGCTCAGGTCAGCGCAGTTCCGCGAGCTTCTGCCCCACGACCAGACTGACGCCGTCCCCGCGCATCGACACACCGTAAAGTGCGTCCGCGATCTCCATGGTGCGCTTCTGGTGCGTCACGATGATCAGCTGCGAACTCTCCTGGAGCTGCTGGAAGATGGTCAGCAAGCGTCCCAGGTTGCGGTCGTCCAGCGCGGCCTCGACCTCGTCCATCACGTAGAACGGCGAAGGCCGGGCCTTGAAAATGGCCACGAGCAACGCCAACGCGGTCAGTGAACGCTCGCCACCGGACAGCAGCGACAACCGCTTGATCTTCTTGCCCGCTGGCCGTGCCTCCACGTCCACACCGGTGGTGAGCATGTCGTCCGGGTCCGTGAGTCGCAGCCGCCCCTCGCCTCCGGGGAACAGGGTCGCGAAGACCTGCACGAATTGCTCGGCGGTGTCCTGGTAGGCCTCGGTGAACACGCGTTCCACGTGTTCGTCGACCTGCCGAATGATGTTGCGCAGATCCGCGCGGGAGTTCTTGACGTCCTCGAGTTGCTCGACCAGGAAGCTGTGGCGTTCTTCCAGCGCCGCGAATTCTTCTAGCGCCAGCGGGTTGACCTTGCCCAATGCCTTGAGCTGCTTCTCCGCGCGACGCAGCCGGGTCTCCTGCTCGTCACGCCGGAACGGCGCGCCCGGGTCCGTCATGGTCGGCATGCGGTCCACGTCCTGGGCCTCGTCGCGTTCCTCGGCCTCCTGTGCGGCCTCCAATACGGCATCGGCGTCCGGCACGGGCAAGTGGGGTCCGTAACGGTCCACCAAATAGTCGGGCGTCATGCCGAGTTCTTCGAGCGAGGCCTTCTCGAGTGCCTCCAGCTTGGCCTGCCGCTGGGCCAAGTCGAGTTCCTCCCGGTGCAGTTGCTCGGTGACCGCGTTGAGCTGTTTGGCCAGTTCGTCCCGTTCGGCGCGCAACCGGCCGGCGGCCTCGTCCAGACCGGCTCGTTCCGTGTCCGCGGCGTCCCGGATTCGGGCGGCTTCGGTCACGGATTCCTCCGCCCGCAACCGCAGGTAATCGGCGGCTTGGGCCACGGCCTGCGCGATGCTGGCCTGTACGCG
>NZ_AJXN01000126.1 GCF_000286355.1 Kocuria atrinae C3-8
TCGGCGTCGTCGTCGACGAACGACGGCGCTCGCGGCGGCCGCGCGGGCGGCCAACGTGGACGGGACCGACGAGGCGGTGATCGTGGCGAGTTCCGCGAGAAGCCGGCCCGCGGGCGGGGTTTGGGCTCCATCCAGCGGGGCCGTGAGGACGTGGATGTGTCTGCATTGTCGCAGCTCGTGGATCCATCCCAGACCGAGGCCATCGCGCGGTTGTTGGACCAGATCGACCGCGAGGCGGATGGTCGTCAGAGTCTGAATCAGCTCGTGGATCGCCTCATGACTCGAGTGGAGCAAGACGGTTTGGACGTGCTCGCTCATCACCGCGGTCACCCCGGGCACCTCGCGTTGCCGCGTCGACAAGAAGTGCACGCCGCCTATCACCGTGAGCGTCGGTAAGTCCTGCCGTTATCCCCATTTTCCTTCCGGGTATTGCCCAACGCGCCTCCGCGGAGAATCGGAAAGTGCGATGTGGAGAACTCAGGGGCAATGTCTGATTCACGATGGTCTGGTCAAGCATCGAATTTGTCGGTAGAAGCGAAAAGCCATATGTCTCACTGCCGCAAGACTGCCTAAGAGAGCGTTGTCACTAGTCAGCAATTGCTGGGCTCTTTGGGACTGACGCTTGGCGGCTCGAACGGAAGTGACTCAAAAGTCACAAAGGGGATACATTCTGTGTTGTCGGCGTGACGTCGGGCGCACTTAAGGGGAGACTGGTGCGTGTGCGCAACCCTGCGATCCGGGGGGAGAAACAGGGTTGCGCCGTGAAATGGGGGAGGGGTTTTATGGTTTCGATCCGTGAATTCGTGGCACATCTGCCGCCGGACAAGCGCGAACTTCTGGCTGCGCCAGCGCGGTTGTTGCCGGTCAAGAGGCGTTACGGGCCGATCTACGAACGAACGATCCGCGAGATCGAGAAGGCGCGGGCAACGCCGTCGTGGGCGCGGGCCACCGTGGATGAACGACTGGCCGAGACGTTCCTGACGGCGCGCGAGGCACCGTACTACGGCCGGCGTGAGCACTACGACGTGCTGGACCGCGTGGCCTCGGGGGACGTGAGCCCGCGTGAGGCGTTGGCAGAGTTGCCGATCCTCACCCGCGAGGAACTGTCCGAGCACTATCGCGACATGCTCGCGGCCCCGGAGAAAACCGTGGAGCTGTCCGCGAGTTCGGGTACGTCGGGTGATCCCATCTTCTTCCTGCTGGACCGCAATCGCGGTGCGCGGGAGTGGGCCTACGTGGTGGATTCCTGGTCAAGCACGGGCTACCGGCTGGGCCAATGGCGCGTGTTCTTCCGCGGGTTGGACTTACCGCAACATCGGCCGTACTTCGTGATGAACAGCACCGGTGAGATCGTGATCCGGATTCAGACCATTGGTCCGGAGACCGTCAGACAGTACTGGGAGCTGATTCAGAAGCGCGGCATCGAGTTCCTGCACGGCTACCCGTCCACGTTCATGTACTTGGCCAGGCTGCTCGAGGATGCGGACTTCGATACGTCGTGGCGCTTCAAGATCCGCGGCGTGCTGCCGGTGTCCGAACAGTTCGGCCCCGAACAGCGCGATGTCTTGCAGCGGATGTTCCCCAATGCCAAGCAGGCCGTGTTCTACGGATTGAGCGAAAAGTCCGTGTTCGCATGGCTCGACGATGACTTCGTCTACCATCCGTATCCGCTCTACGGCCACGTGGAGCTGCTGAACGAGGACGGTAGCCCGGTGGACGTGGGTGAGCGCGGGCGCATCGTCACCACCACGCTGGACGGACGCGGTATGCCGCTGGTCCGCTACGACACGGGAGACTCGGCGGAACTCGTGGGCCACGATGAGGTGGGCGCACCACTGTTCAAGAACATCCTGGCGCGAAGAGGTCGCGAGGGCCTGGTCAAGGCGGACGGGCAGACCTTTTCGACCACTCCGTTCAACGTGCACGGGCACGAGTTCGAGTGCGTTCACCGGTTCAAGATCCGCCAGGACACCCCCGGTAAAGCCGTGTTGCTCGTGCAGCCGTCCAAGAAGGCGACAGCGGAAGAGCTCGAACAGTTCCGGCAGCTCATGATCCGCCGTACGGAAAATCAAGTGGAGCTGGACTTCGAGCTCGTGGATGAGCTGCCGGCCACCCTCAACGGGAAGTTCACGCTGCTGGACCAGCGGATTCCGAATGCGCCTGCGGTGTGGGCGTAAACCTACCCTTCAGTTTTCTGAGGGATGCCTGCAAACGCCGTAGTCAGGTGTGCCAAAATTGGCTGAGCCAATCAGCAGGCTTGGACGAAACATCGTATGTACAAGCGGGCGGGGGCCTGGTTGTCAGGGGAAGGAACGTAGTGTTTTCAGTCCGTGAGTTCGTTGGGCACCTATCACCCGGCAAACGAGAGATTATTGCAGCACCGGCGCGCTTCTTGCCGCCGAGATTTCGGTACGGACCGGCGTACGAGAAAACTGAGCGGGAGATCAACAAAGCCCATACTGTGGCGTCATGGTCACTGCAAGAGATAGACAGGCGCCTGACCCAAACCATGTCTATGGCGAAGGACGCTCCCTACTACTCCAACAGGGATAGCTACAGCGCGCTCGACGATGTGCTCGACGGATCGAAGAAACCCGTTGAGGCACTTAGGGAGCTTCCGATACTAAGTCGGACTGAAGTATCTCAGAACTATCGGGAGATGCTTGCCGTGGATGAGGCACAGGTGGAGGTATCGGGCAGTTCCGGTACGTCGGGGGAACCGATCTTGTTCTTCCTGGACCGAAATAGAGGTGCCCGTGAGTGGGCATTCATCGTGGATGCCTGGTCGAAGACTGGTTACCAGCTCGGCGATTGGCGTGCTTACTTCCGCGGGACTGACCTGCCGAATAATCGCAGCCATTTCGCAATGCCCAGCATTGGTGAGCTACTGATGCGAATTCAGTCGGTTGAGGCGGAGACAATCGACTACTTCTGGAAAGAAATCAGTCGTCGGAAAATTCAATACCTTCACGGGTATGCATCTGCGGTTTTGTTCGTGGCTCGTCTTCTGGAAGAAACGTCGTCTGATACATCGTGGCGGCATCAAATTCGAGGGATATTTCCCGCATCCGAACAGTTCACCAGGGGTCAGGAAGAAGTCCTTCGCCGAGTCTTTCCCAACGCCAAAATCGCAGTGTTCTACGGCCTGAGCGAAAAGACTGCCTGTGCCTGGATGGACGATGATCATTTTTACCACTCATACCCAACCTATGGGTATGTGGAGCTACTGAACCCCGATGGAAGCCACGTAAATCCAGGAGAGCGGGGGAGAATCGTAACTACGTCTCTTGATGGGCGCGGACAGCCGATGCTGCGTTACGACACCGGGGACTCGGCGGAGTTCACCCGTGTGGACAATAACGGATCGGTGGTATTCAAGGACATCTTGTCGCGCAGAGGCAGGGAAGGGCTCGTTAGAGCTGATGGTGAACTTTATGCCACTACGTCCTTCTTGCTGCACAGCGAAGATTTTTCCTGTGTCTACCGGTTCCGAATCCGTCAGGAAGTCCCGGGGGAAGCTGTTCTCATGGTGCAACCGTCAAAAACTGCAACTGAAGAGGCGTTGGAAAACTTCTATCAGGTCATGGTACGCAGGACCCAAAATCAGGTAAAACTTGATTTTGAACTGGTGGATGACTTGCCGGCCACTGTCAATGGAAAAGCGACATTGCTCGATCAGCGTATTCCGAACGCCCCCACTACCTGGGCTTAGGGCTATAGGGACATTTGATCTGAATACATCACAGAACCCCGGGTCCATCTACGTGGTCCCGGGGTTCTGGCTGCGTCTCCAAGCGGTGAAATCTCGCCAGGGCTATCGGCTGCTGAAGTGGCGGCGTGCAATTGCCATGAGAAGTCCCAGGAGAAGTCCGACGAGACCACCAACTGCAATCAACATGCTCGACGAGACCGAGGACGGATCCTGGGGCATCGAAGCCTGGCCCACACGGGTGAGCTCCACAGTCGTTCCGTTCTCATCTGCGTTGTCACCGAGCTCCTCGGCCTGTGTGCTCAACACATCGACCCAAGTTTCGGCCAGCCGCTGAGCCTCTTCCGGAGTCGATGCAGTGGCGGCTACACGAACTTCTGATGTTTCCAGGGGCACGGTCGTCTTGACGTTTTGAAGGAGAGCCTCTGAAGTCTCGTTCAGACTCAAGTCGTCGATGACTGCTGAGGCCGTGGAGGTTGTTCCCGAGATACTGCCGAAAGTTACTGCCTTCGACTTGGCTAGATTTTCACCGGCCAGCGCTTCAGTGGAGTTTGTGCCGCCATTGGCAACCACTACACCGGATGCGGTGGATGTGTAGGTTGTACCGAGCACCATTGATGCGGCGAAGCCCAGGGCCGCACCCAACAGTGTGGTGACAAGGATGATCCACCAGCTCTGGCGCAGTGCACCCCAAAGCTGTGAAGAATGGATCTCGCCGCGTTCATATGCGCGAGTGTTTCGATTGGCAGTCTGGCTCATGATGAGTTTTGGTCCCCCCTGAACCTTGAGGTAAATGTTGCCCACAAGGTATGTCCTGATCACGGTGTCGCATTCCCCCGTAGCGCCGTGATTTCTTCCATGGTAAGCACACGGCTACACCTGACGTGCATCGTGGATGTCCGCGCAATGGTGGACAAGCTCACGATATTGGGGCAACAGTGGGGACTGTGGAAAAGTCAAGATTCGTACGGGCAGTGCCCGTTCGCGGTTACAGTGGTAGCTAGCTGAATTGCTGACGTGTGCCGATGAGGCGAACGCATCCGGGGGGATGCGTAGTTGGTGGGGGAAGCAACAATAGCGAGAAGCGGAATGCCGCGCCTAGTACGGGGCGCCATTTCGCGAGGGGGGATTGGGCATGCTTTTACGTACTGATTTCCGGTGGCCACGGTGATGATGGCTGCCGCGGCCGTGGTCGCGATACTACTGGGCCTGTTTTTAAGCGTCCTCCTGGGCATGTGGCCCAAGATCGGTGCCGCCGTACTGGTGGTGGCGACCGTTGTCGCTCAGACTCTGCAGACGGTGGCCCAGAGTTCTCTTGCGGGAAACGTGGACGAACTCGCTGTCGTCGCCGCGTTCGTTGTCTTCTCAGTGCGCCGAATTCTTGTCCACGGCACCCTCCGCTTCGTCGGCGCATATTGGTTTTTCGGCGCTTACGCAATTCTCGGGATGCTGTCAGCGGTACTCAACAATGTGCCCCCGAGCGAGTGGTTATTGAGCGGTTTTCTCTTCTTGAAGGGTCCGCTTCTGATGTTGGGCGTCCTGCAAATTGACTGGCGTCGCGACGATATTCCGAAGATCGTCAAGTTCGGGACTGCAGGCCTCTTGGTCGTGCTGTTGTCTGCCTTGGTCAACGCCATGGCTCCGGAGGCGTGGAACTCGATCGTCGGTCGACAGCCCGTGAGCTATCGTCTGGGGATCCCTAGCCTGACCGGGATTTTCGACCACCCCGTGGGGCTCGGATCAACCATGGGGATGGCTTTTCTTGCGATTCTTGCTTACCGGCGAATAGTTGAACGGTCAGTCCTATCTTTCGTCTTGATGGTGACCACTGGCGTGGTGGGCATCCTTACGTTCCGGCGTAAGTCCATCGCTTCCGTGGCGATTGTGGCTATTGGCTCGAGACTGGTTCTGCCCGGAATGCGAACCCGTTTTGTCGTCTCTCTCTTAGTTCTTCTGCCGCTGGCACTGATCCTTGCGTGGCAACCGCTCGTGGAGGTCGTGACGAGCACCTACAACGAATACTTCAGCAACGTGGATACCACCGCGCGAACGACCATGACCATCGATTCAGTGATCCTTGCAGTTGCAGCATTCCCCCTCGGAGTGGGTTTCGGGCGATTCGGTTCCGCGGTGGCTTCCTCCAACTACAGCCCTCTGTATGACGAGCTCGGCTACACGCGCATTTACGGAATGGGGCCGGGTGAACGAGGTGGATACCTCACGGACACCTTCTGGCCGGCCATTTTGGCAGAGGCCGGCTTCATCGGATTGCTCTGCTACTTGGTGGGGCTGCTATTGATCATTCGACCGGCCTGGAAACTGATGAGACATTCCAACCAGCCATATGTGCAGTGGCTTGGCGCGGTGGTGGTTGCGTGGATGGCTCAGCTCCTGATCGAGTCCATTGCTGCTCCGGTTTTCACGGGCCCCCCCATGTTCGGGCCGGTGTTCATGATGGCTGGTATCGCTACCGCCGTTTATCTAAGGGAGAGTTCATTCGGTCAACCATATGAGGGTCACGCTGTGCACGGACATGGCCCTGATGGTTCTGGTCCCGACAGTTCGGGATCAACGACCTATTGGAAGGTTCACGGAAGACGTCGTTACCAGGAGGCCCAGTGAATCACGCAATAGTTCTTGGGGCAGTCCCTGATTCCGCAGGAGGAATTGGTGTGCTCATGGGTTATCTCTCAAGGACCCAATCGGATAGTACACAGATCCGGTTCGTGGACTCAGGGGGAACGCCGGGCCCGGTCCCTACGCGACTCCGGAGATTTGCGCAGGCCGTAACTGCCTGCATCGGCCCCGTGTCAACGGACACCGTGTTCCACTTCAACCAAGCCTCAAAGATCAGCACCTGGCGAAAGCTTGCGCTCGTATATGCCCTTCGTGCGCGCAAAAGGCCGTACGTTCTCCATGTTCATGGTGGAAGGTTCGATGTCTTTCTGGAAGGGCTGAACCCAGTTGCTCGACGTGTGGTCAGCGACATGTTCAAGAGAGCCGGGGGCATCATTGTTCTCGGCGAATACTGGCGGGACTACATCGGGGAGTCGTTGGATGTTCCCCAGGAAAAGTTTTACGTGGTACCGAACGCCGTCCCCGGCCCTGATGAGATCCCGGATGATCGCGAGGAGCCGGTGGTGCTGTTCAGCGGCCAACTCACTCGGCGTAAGGGCGTGATTGAGCTACTTCAAGCATGGGCGATGATTCCGGAGAATCTGAGGTCCCGATTGGTCTTGGCTGGTGATTTGCATGACCCCGATGGGGAAATCTCCAAGTTGCTGGAGTCCACGCCGGCAATTGAAACGACCGGCTGGATCGGCCCGGAACAGATCTCCGAACGGCTGGCAGAGGCTAGTGTGCTCGTGCTTCCGAGCTACGGCGAGAATCTGCCCATGTCACTGTTGGATGGCATGGCCTGGGGGCTTGCTCCAGTAGTCACGAATGTGGGAGCCGTTGGCGAGGTTATTGAGGACGGCAAGAGCGGTTGGATCGTTCCCACGGGAGACGCTGAGACTCTCGCCCGAGTCTTGGAAAGCTTGCTGTTGGATCCGGAACGGAGGCTTGCGCTGGGACGGGCAGCGCGGCGTCGTTGGGAAGAGGAATACCAGATCGACAAATACCGGCAACGACTGGATCAGGTGTACGCGGATGTGCTGAGCAAACAGCAGTAGCGAGACCAGAGGTTCAGTAGCGGGATTCGGGGGAATTGCGCTACTGAAGGACCGTTTTCAAGGGGGACCAATGAGCTTCCATGCTCATGAGATTTTGCACAAGACGCTGGGGGACGACATACGCGCCTCGGCGGAGGCGGCGCTGCGTTTCGCGCGGGACCGCGATTTCACCGGTACGGACCCGTATGACGGATTGTTGTCGCCTGTGGCTCCGCTGTTGAAGGGCCGTTTGCCGCGGCAGGTGTGGGTTCAGGCCCACAAGCGACTGGGGCACTCGCTGCGTTCGGCCACGCGGGTTCCGAAGGTCACCATGACCAAGGCGCTCGCGCTGTTTGCGATGGCCGAGCGTTGCGAAGGCCACCCACAGCCGGCCCACGATCTGATTACTCGCATCCTGTGCACTCGCGGAAGTGGCCCGTGGGGCTATGAGTTCGACGTTCAGACCCGGTGGGCGCACTACCTGGCCAACTCGCCCAATGTGGTGGCCACGGTCTTTGCCCTGCGCGCGATTGCGGCCATGGACCGGCTGGATGAGGTCTCCGGGGAAACCACCACCTGGCTCGAGAACCTCGCTCACCCGGACGGTTTCTTCCGCTACACGGAGGCCTCCGATCGACTGGTGCACAACGGATCGCTGCTGGCGGCCGAATCATTGGCGCTGCTGGGTGGGGACCGGAATCTCATCCAGCAGGCAATCACCCGCACCGTGGAGGCTCAAGCCCCGGACGGCTCCTGGGCGTACGGCGAGGGCAAGGGCCTTGAATGGATCGACAGCTTCCACACGATCTACGTGCTGGATTCGCTGTACTTCCTGAAACAGCAGGGCTTCGAGATCGGTGACTCCTACGAGCGCGGTCTGGCGTACTGGTACGCCCACTGCATGACCCTGGACGGTCTGCCGGTCTACAACGCGGACGAGACCCACGCGTCCCACGACGTTCACAACGTGGCCACCACCGTGGGGTTCCTCGCGGGACTAGTCCGTCGTGGGGATTTGGAAATCGACCCGGAACCCGCCATCCGACACCTCATGTCACATCAGGGAACCGACGGCGGCTTCCGCAATGACCCCAAATCCCTACCCCACATGCGCTGGAACCAGGCCCACGCCAGCTACGCGCTGAGCCGCTGGGTGGACCTCATGGGCAGCGACAACGGTGACAGCAGCGAACGCAGCGGCCGGGCTCGTTCCGAGTCAGAGGAGGCACAGTCATGAGCTTGCTCAATCCCCACATCACTCGCCGGAAGCCGCGTGCCGTACCGCGTCACACCAACCGTCTGCTCGGTGCCCGCGTGGATCCACTGACCATGGACGAGACGGTGGAGACCATCGAGGACCTCATCGAGAAGGACTCGGGCCACTACAACCACTTGGCCATGAACGCGGCCAAGCTGGTCTCCGCCAGCCACGACCAAGAACTGGTCGACAAGTTCGCCACGGCCACAGTGGTCACGGCCGATGGCCAATCACTCGTGTGGGCCTCCAAACTGTTGGGCGCACCGTTGCCCGAACGCGTGGCCGGAATCGACCTGATGGACCGCCTGGTGGATGCCAGCGCGGAGAAGGGCTACCGCATCTACCTGCTCGGCGCCACGGACACGGTGTCCGACAAGTGCGCTGGCGCTTCCTCGCACGAGGGGCCAACGTAGTGGGGTTCCACAACGGATTCTGGCGCCGCGAGGACATGACGGATCAGGAAATGGCGGACGAAATCGCCCGCAGCAACCCGGACATCGTGTTCGTGGGCGTGCCCTCGCCGCTCAAGGAGGACTTCGTCTTCGCCCACAAGGACCGCACGGGTGCAGCCATCTGTGTGGGCGTGGGTGGTTCCTTCGACGTGGTCGCCGGCATCACTTCCCGCGCCCCCAAGTTCGTACAGCGCATGGGCATGGAGTGGTCCTGGCGTCTGCTCCAGGAACCGCGGCGTATGTTCAAGCGCTACCTGGTGGGCAATTCCAAGTTCGTCTGGCTCGTGGTGAGGGCGCGATTGAACCGTGACTGAAGCCCCCGCGGCTCGGACGGCGCTGGGCGGCGCCGCCACGAGTCCCCCCGTCACCCCTCGTGAGGCACCTCGTCGGTCTGGGTCTCCCCAGCGACCGGGTGCCCCGATGAGCGCTGCCAAACAGTCCATCCTGGTGCTCGGCATCCGCGTGGGCGGGGCCGTGCTCCAGATGCTGCTGGTTGCACGGTGGCCTTGCGCTTCTCCGTCACCGAGGTGGGTCTCAACGGCATCCTGTGGGCTGTCGCGCTGGTCGCGCGCATGGCGGGTCCCCTCGGTCTGGACGTCATGGGGCTGCGCTCGCAGTCCCCGCTGTGGGCTGAAGGTCGGGACACTCTCGCGGTGAAACTCGGTCGACGCTACGCCGGAGCGCTGGCGCGGGTGTGGTCGGTGGCTTTCCTGTTGCTCGCTGCCGCTTGCGTTGCGTTGGCTGTTGGTGGTGGCCCGTGGGGCTGGGTCCTGGCGCTCGGGGTGGTCGCCACGGCCTCCGCGTTCCAGCGGTTGTTCGTGGTGCAGCGCCAAGCGCGCAATTGGCCGCTGCTGGGCCAGTTCATGGAGTCCATCGTGCTGCCGCCCTCGGTCTGGTGGGTGCGCTGGTCACCTCGGTGCTCGCACCGGACTGGCTGATCGCCTCGCAGGTCATGGCGTTCGTGCTGGTCACGTTGATTTTGTACGCCGCCTCGCCGTCGGTTCAGGAGGGCCGCGCACGACGACGCCGCGCGGCGTCGTCGGCCTCGGAGGTCCCGTTCACAGGACGGCACGCGAGGGCCGTCCCCGAGCCGGATCCCATATACGTTCCTCGGCATGCGTCCGGGGCGCCCCAGCCCGACGACGCCGCCCACGCAGCCATCCCGTGCGCCCCGCTCTGACTGTGGGAGCGGCAACGCGCTGACATCGCTGTGCGTGCGCGGGCCCATGTTCGTGATCGGCGGGCAGTCGTTGGCGGCAGCTGGTGTGTACGAGGTGGCCCAGAAGATTCAGTCCGGTGGTGCCATGGGAACCTCGGCCGTGGCCACGGTCTTCGCCCCGCGCATTGCCGTGGCGCTGCGCAAGCCAGCCGCGTTGATCAAGTTGCTGGTGGAGGCCGGTGGAAGTTCGCTGGTGGTACCGCTGGGCCTGCTGGCGTTCTTGTTCGTGGTCGGATCGGATGGGCTCGTGGCCGTGCTGGGCGACGAGTACCAGGGCGCGTGGGCGGCGTCGGTGGTGCTGGTGGTGTCCACGGTGATCAATGCGATCACCTCGGCCATGAGCAACGTGATGATGCTCGGAGGTCGCGAGCGGATGTTCGCGGTGATTGCGGCGGTGCAGATGCTGCTGGTGGTCGGTGGTGCGTTGGTTTCCGGTGCGGATACCGCGGTGAGCATGGCTCTGTGGGTGTTGATTGGCGAGGCGTTCCGCTCCGCGTGCATGGTGGCTGGGCTGGTGCTGCACCTGCGGGCGGTGCGGGGCTCGGAGGGCTGAGCCCGGGGCGAGCTGGTCGCAGTCGGGCCGACCTTGGCCCCAACAACGCGAGTCAACGCGAATCGACGCGAGTTGCTGCGAGTGCTCAACCGCGGGGGTCCGTGCGGAGTCGACTACCCCGGTCCGCCTCGCGCTGCAGCAGGCTGGACATGCGCAACGGCATGGCCTCGAGCAGTGAGATGGACGTGGTGGTGCGCAGCAGTCCCGGAGTCTCGAGGATCAAGTTGGTGATCCGGTGCAGATCCGAGGTGCCTTTGGCGACCAAGCGCACGCGAAGGTCAGAATCGCCGGTGGTCGCATAGATTTCGATGATCTCGGGGATCTTCAGCAGGGCCTTCTGTGCGTCCTCGCTGGTGCCCTGTCGGATGGAGAGTTCCACGAAGGCCATCAGGTCGTAACCCAGCGCGCGTGGGTTGAGCCGCTGACTCACCGGACCCATGACCCCGCCCTCGGAGAGGCGGCGGAGCCGAGCATGCACGGTGTTGCGAGCCACGCCCAAGGTCTGAGCCAAGGCCAGGATCGTGGCGTTCGGATCCTTGTCCAGGGCCATGAGAATGCGGGCATCCAGGGGGTCGAGCTGGTACATGGTGTGCATTGTGTCACTTTAAAGCGGAAGCAATGAGCATTTAACGCAGTTCAAAATTAAAGTATTGCGCAGATCGCTCATGGAGGATCACCATCTTTTCAGCGTGTCGTGGCTCACACAGCGAGCCAACGTTTCAACGGTCGCCCGTAACCCGGGCCCGCGCCATCTGAAAGGCCCCTTGATGACCACCAGCTCCACCACCAGCCAGCCCTACACCTCCGAGCCCCAGACTTCCGGGCTTCAGAGCGACGAACCGCGCGTGCGCGACGTCGTATCCCAACTGCCCGGCTACGTTGCCGGCCGCCGCGCAACCGGCGATCTCACCGCGGCACTGGCGTCCAACGAGAGCCACTACGAACCGTTGCCCGCCGTGCTGGACGTCGTGCAGCGGACCGCCGGACGAATGAATCGCTACCCGGACATGGCCGCCACAGAGTTGCGGGAACGTCTGGCGGACTTCCTGGGCGTGGAATCCACTGCAGTGTCCGTGGGCCCCGGCAGTGTGGGCGTGCTCCAGCAGATCCTGACGGCCACGTGCGGCCCCGGCGACCAGGTTGTCTTCGCGTGGCGCTCCTTCGAGGCTTACCCCATCCTGGTGAGCCTGACCGGTGCGATCCCTGTTCCCGTGCCGCTCGATGCCAACGAGGCACACGGCCTGGACGCGATGCTCGCGGCCATCACCGAGGACACCCGCGTGGTCATGGTGTGCTCGCCCAACAACCCGACCGGGGTCGCGCTGGAGCACGATGCATTGGGGGATTTCCTGGCCAAGGTTCCGACCCACGTGCTCGTGGTGATCGATGAGGCCTACACCGAGTACCTCGACGCCACCGAGACCCTTGACGCGCTGGCCCTGTTCCGCGCCCACAACAATGTGTGCGTGCTGCGGACCTTCTCCAAGGCCTACGGGCTGGCCGGGCTGCGCGTCGGCTATGCGGTGGCCCACCCGAATCTGGCTGAGGCCCTGCGCCGCGTCGCCCTGCCTTTCGGTGTGAGCACGCTCGCGCAGCAAGCGGCCATCGCGTCGCTCGAGGCCCAGGAGCAGTTGCGCGAGCGCGTGGGCGCGGTGGTCTCCGAACGACGTCGTATGGTCGCCGCCCTGCGCCAGGCCGGCTGGGACGTCCCGGACAGTCAGGCGAACTTCGTGTGGCTGCGAGCTGGCGAGAACCTGCGCCAAGCGCTGGTCGACGCCTTCGACCGCTCCGATGTGCTGGTGCGCGCCTACGCGGGGGACGGCGTGCGCATCACGCTGGCCGATCCCGCGACCAACGAGCGGGTGCTGGAGGTCCTCAAGGACCGCTCGGCCTTCCCGGCCGCCTGATCCGCTGATCTCTCCCACCCTCTGTACCGGGTTCGCCCGGTTTCCTGGCATGCACCCGGCCCATACTGTTGGTGCAGGCCCGAAAGGAATTCTTCGTGTCCTTACGCCATAAGTCGCCGCTCTCCACAGCAGAGCGCGCAGCTAAAACTGATCGGGATGTCATGTCTCCAACACCTTCCACTCCGAGCCCGGACCTCAAGAAGTCTGATGCCACCCACATGAAGACCCGCCACCTGGTGATGATGGCGTTGGGTTCGGCCATCGGTACCGGGCTGTTCGTCGGAACGGGTAACGCGATTGCCGTGGCCGGACCCGGCGTGCTGATCTCGTTCCTGGTTGCGTGCGTGATCCTCGTGTTGGTCATGCGAGCCATGGGCGAGATGGCAGCGGCAGAGCCCGCCCGCGGCGCATTCTCGCTATATGCCGAGCAGGCCATGGGTCGCACCGCAGGGCAAACCCTGGGGTGGCTCTGGTGGGTCCAGTTGGTCATCGTGATCGCGGCGGAGGCCACCGCCGCCGCGCAGATCCTGAACGAGATGTGGCCCGTCATTCCGCAGTGGCTCATGGCCCTGGCATTCATGGTCATCTTCACCGCGGTGAACCTGATCAGCGTCAAGGCGCTCGGCGAGTCCGAGTTCTGGTTCGCGCTGCTCAAGGTGGGTGCTGTTGTCGTGTTCCTGCTGGTGGGTGTGGCCCTGCTGCTGGGACTGTTGCCGGCGCCGTCGCCGGGGCTGACCAACCTCACGGAGCACGGTGGCTTCATCCCCAACGGTTTCACGGGTGTGGCCGCGGCGCTGCTGATCGTGGTCTTCGCGTTCGGTGGTACGGAACTCGTGGTTGTTGCCGCGGCCGAGACCGAGGATCCCAAGACCAACGTGGTCAAGGCGATCCGCACCATCGTGGTGCGCCTGCTGGTGTTCTACATCGGCGCCGTGACCCTCATGGTGATCATCCTGCCGTGGAACGACGAATCCCTGTCCTCCAGCCCGTTCGTGGCCGTGTTGAGCGAGGTCGGACTACCCGGTGCGCAGGTCGTGATGGCCATCGTGATTGCGCTGGCGCTGTTGTCCGCTTTGAACGCCAACCTCTATGGCGCGTCTCGCATGCTGTATTCGCTGTCCTCGCGCGGCTACGCCCCGGCGCGGTATTCGAAGCTGAGCGCACAGGGTGTGCCGCGCGCGGCCGTGGTGGCGTCCGTGATCGTGGGGTTCCTGACCGTGGGTGCCAACTACCTGTGGCCGGAGCAGTTGCTCGGATTCCTGCTGAACACCATCGGTTCGACCGTACTGGTCGTGTGGACCCTGTCCCTGATCTCGCAGATCATTCTCCGACGCCGCTCGGACCGTGCCGGTCGTCAGCTCTCCTTCCGCATGTGGGGCTACCCGTACCTCTCCTACTTGGCCTTGGGTTTGATTGCTCTGATCTTCGTGCTCGGCTTCTCCGACCCCGTGGTGCGGACCCAGCTGCTGCTGACGGGTAGCTTGGTGCTGCTCATCGCGGTCGCGTGCAAGCTGCGGACGATGCAGAAGACGCGGACGGCTTCCGCATCGATCAATCGATGATCTAGGTGCCAGATGCCCACGTGCCGGTGGCCGATACGGGCGCGTGGGCGTCGTCGTCCGTGGCGTGGTCAGATCGCGGACTGTGGCGGGATCACGGCACGGATCGGGCGCCGTCGTGGAGGCGGGGAGCCTGCCCGATGGTGGCTTCGGTAGGGCTATTGGGCGGCCTTGAGCCGGAGCGACTAACCTGCGGACATGGCTTATCACGCTGACTCCGCGGACCTAGAGACCAAAGAAGTACTCACGTGGGAAGGTTTCGGCACCGCTAGCCGTGACCTCGCCCAGATGATCGTCGACTCGGATTTCATTCCGGACATCATCATTGCCGTGGCTCGAGGCGGGTTGTTGCCCGCCGGTGCACTGTCCTACGCGATGGGCGTCAAGCTCTCGGACGCGGTGAACGTGGAGTTCTACACGGACGTTCACGAGACCCTGCCCGATCCCGTGTTGCTCGCGCCCATGCTGGACACCGAGTCGATCAGCGGCAAGAAGGTGCTGGTCGTGGACGACGTGGTCGATTCCGGACGTACCCTGGCCCTGGTTCTGGAACTGCTCAGTGGCTACGGCGCGCAGTGCCGTTCCGCCGTGGTCTACGAGAAGCCTCAGTCGGTAGTGCGCCCGGACTACGCGTGGAAGGCCACCGACGAGTGGATCGTATTCCCCTGGTCCGATCAGGATCCGGTGACGCGGAGCAAATAATCGCCTCTGGCCCGGACCGGCCTGGCGCGGTTCGTCGCGGAGCAAGTAGCGACCCTTCGCTCGGTTAGTGTGGTCGGACTATGAGCGGAGCATTGGTCGAAGTCAGCGGCGTATCCAAGACCGTTTCGGGTCGAGAGATCCTGGCTCCGGTGAGCTTCTCGTTGGCCGCCGGTGAGGGCGTGGTCCTCACCGGCCCCAACGGCTCAGGTAAGACCACGCTCCTCAAAATTCTGGCTGGCCGAGATCTGGCCACCGAGGGCTCAGTGCGGTGGCTGGAATCCCTTGATCAACGCGCCGGGATAGCCACGGTGCTGGGCGATCCGCCGTTCTTTGAGAACCTCACGGTCCTGGAACACCTGCGCTTCGTATGCGTTTCATGGGGTGCATCTCCGGGCACGACCGAGCCGGAGCGCATTATGGAGGCACTCGGAATCGCCCGGATCCGCGACAGCTTCCCGCTGGAACTGTCCTCGGGGGAACGACAGCTCGTGTCCCTTGCCATCGGGTTCATCCGACCCTCCGAGCTGATCATTCTGGACGAGCCCGAGCAGCGTTTGGACACTGAGCGGCGGGCCCGGGTTGTGGAACTGTTGCTGCACAAGAAACGCAACGGCGGCGCCGTCGTCATGGCCACGCACGACCCGCACTTCACGGAGGCGCTCGCGGACAGTCACGTGGCGCTGGAAGTCACGGGTTGAGATGGCTGCAGGTTCTCGACCGGCACCTTCCGACGGCGATTCCACGCTCACGCCCCGCTCTCGGCGGAGCAATATGGCTGCAGCGCAACGCGTGCTCGGACCCAAGCAGACCGGTAACAAGAACCTCCTGTACTGGCTGTACCTCGCCGGGCCGCTGGCTTGGTACGGAGTATTTGGGATACGCGAGTTGGGATATGCGGCGGGTTCCGACTCGGTCCTGACCGCCTTTTTCCTGAGCGGCTCGCTCGCTGTTTTATTGGCGCCGTGGTTGCCCACCCGTTACGGACCGGTGGTCGTGTCCGCGCAGGAACTCTTTTACTTCGTGGAAGGTCCATTCGGGCTCCGCGGGACTGCGCCACGGCGGACGGTGCGCATCTGTCTCGGGGTAGCGGCGTGCGTAGGCCTGGTGTCTGCGCTGATCTCTGTCGGGCTGCGCATGGAGGTTGATGATGCGCTGCTGGTGACCGCGTTCGGCGTGGGAACGGCGGCACTCTTCGCCGCGGGAGTCGTGCTCGGCGGTTCGGGGTTTGCTACGTGGGCGCGCATTGTCTTCGCGGGGCTGGGTTGCGGCATGTTGGGCCTGGTCTCCGGGATGAACCTCGACCAGTGGTTACCTGCGGTGCTCACTGGCGCGGTGCTGGTCGGTGCCGTGTGTGTGCTGCTGTTGCTCCCGACGGCGTTGGATCGGGTCACCGATGCGCGCTTGCGTGCGGATCTGCGCTCGCGGGAATTGCTCACTGCTGGGCTCCTTGCCGGAGATCTGAAGGTTGCTGCATCAACCGGTGGGCAGGCGCGACGGTTCTTCCGGGGTTCTTGCCTGCCCCTCGGTTCGAACTCCCGGCTGAACGCACTGGCTGTGGATGCCATGTCGCTGGTGCGTCGGCCCTTCCGGCTCATGTCTGCGCTGCTCCTGAGTTTTTGCGCGGGGGCAGTGGTGACAATTTTCGGCCCTCAACCGCTGCTCGTGGCTCTGGCAGTTGTGATTCTGCAGTGGGTCTTCGGTGCGCTGGCCAAGGGATTGGGTGACTATCTGGAGTCCGTGGGCGCGGATCGGATTCTGCCGCAGGGTGTCTGGGGTATGTCTGCCCGGCACCTGATGGCGCCTATGATTCTGAGTGCGGTGAGCCTGGGCCTGGGGTTCGTCGTGGGGGATCTGTTGTTCCTAGGGACGTCGATTGATCCCGCGGCGCTGCTGGTGCTGTTGTTCCTCCCGCCCCTCATCAAGCTGAGTTTGAGCGGTGTCGGGGCCCTTCCCGCGGAGATGATGACCGGCGTGGTCACACCCATAGGGGACCTGTCAGCCATCACCCGGATCGCGTGGATGTTCCAGGGCCTGTTACCGGCTGTGCTGCTGGCAGTTCTCTTGCAGTACATGTCGCTGAGCATGGCGGCCTGGTGGTTCATCGCCGTGATGCTGTTGCTTGCGCTGTTCCGCCTCAAGCAGCTGTCCGACATCGAGCGGCTGGGGTAGCTGGTTAGTGGGTTACTGAGTTAGGGGGGAGTTAGCGAGTTGGTGGGTTAGCTGCGCCCAGGCAGCGGCGCACCCAACTTTCCAGTCCGGAAAACTGCCCTTCGATCTTTTCAGTCCGTAAAAGTGCACATTCCGCAGGGTGTCAACCTGTG
>NZ_AJXN01000127.1 GCF_000286355.1 Kocuria atrinae C3-8
AATGACCCATTGAATCCGCCACCAAATTCGACGCACTTCCCTCACCGGAGACTTCGGTGCTGCAGTTTCCTCACTTAAAACTTCAGTGGTTCCAACTCATACGGTTGTTGCAAAGGCACCCGTCACGCCGAGAATCCATATGAGTTAGTTCGTGCCTGGGCAGCCGAAACTGCGCGGGTTCTCGTTGCAGTCATCGGCAACGTTTCGGACAGTCGCTTTCCACACGCTGATGGGTACCGGCGCGGATGCCACTTCGTTGAATCCCGCAACTGGCTGCCAACCGGTGCCCGCCACGTTGTATTCGCCGTAGAAGTAGGTGGTCAGCGTGACACTGTAGTCACCGGTTTCCGAGTAGATATGGGAGGTGTCCGTGGGGATATCCCAATCACCTTCAGCGAGTGGCGCACCGGTCAAAGGCGTGGGACCAAGGGACGCTCCGTCACCGTAGTTCCAGGTGTACTGGACCGGATACGCGCGCACCGCGACAGGGAAGCCTCCCAATTCGGTTTGGAACGCTTGGGCACCTGCGACCGCGAAGACATTGGTGTTCATGTTCTTGAGAGTGTCCGGCGCAGGTTCAACGGTAGAGACAGCAGGCGCCACGTTCAGACGCTGGAAATCCTGCAGGGTGAAGACGGGAAGCGGGATGACGCCTTCGTCATCAGCTTCGGCCGCATCTGCATTAGCCACACACATCTGAGTACCCCGCGGGCTCTACCCTCGTCGCCGGCGCCGCCGACGACGACATCCATATTGACGCCATCGCCACCACCATCAACCGTGCATTCTTGCTCTTGACGGCAGTCATCGAATGCATCCCCGTCTTCACCGTTGCAAGGATCCTGAAGGCTGTAGGTGGTGCGATTCAGTGCAGTGTCCATTTTAGTGGGGTCGAAGAAAATCGAATCGTCGTCACTCATTAATTCGTTGCGCAGAGCCCGCTGATAATCGGGATCCTCATCTGGATCCCATTCGATACCTGAGATCCCCCCATCTGAGCCCTCAGCAGCAGGCCCACCAAGTGAAACTGAAATTCCTTGACCACCGGAACCCGGTTCGTCCCATCGGACTTTCACGTCTATAAGATCGCCACCAGCAGAAGCACTAGTATCGCTGACTACCTTGCCAGTTTCGCTTCCTCGGCCCCAGTCCCCTCCCGATGCCGCATCGCTGGCGGACGCTACATTCACGTAAGCCAATTGTGCAAGAGTCAATAAAACGGATAAAATAACAACCTGGACTATTCTTAAGGGTTTCTCGGAGAAGCGGTTACATACACCCATTTTCCATCCCTAAAAATAATATTCACATTAAACCCTTCTGTCGTACTGAACGGATGCTGCTGAGATACCAGCCGGTCCCCATCCGTCACTTTCACTCCAGAACTGTTTGTTTCCACTGGAAGGCTGTACACCCCATCGCGCCCTGGACGAACCCTCCCTCCAAGATGCCTCCACCTTCATACCCGCCGGCGATCCAACCTCCATCGGAATATATTCCATCAATCCTATTGAATTGATCGAGACAATTCTCGCAACTATCAGACGTAACTTCACGCGCCAATGACGTATCCCCCGTCTGAAACGCATACCAGACTGCATCCGTGCGGTAATCCAAAAACGCCTGCGCCCCCGCCTCAGTCTCCTGCTTGGCTTCTTCCGGCATCACCGGCTTCGGGACGTTGCGGGCAGGGTGTTCGAGAGTCGCCGGTTCATAGTCGTCCGGGAACTCCTGGCCGGTAGCCATCTTCTCCGGCTGCTCGGGCCACCAGTCACCGCTGGCAGAGGGGTGGGGAGTCGAGGATGGCGAATCCGACGACCCATTACCAGTCTCACTAGTGGTAGGAGACGAACCGCCGTCGGCAGACGTGGACGTGTCATCCGGCTCGGGATCGTTCGTGTTGTCGCAGCTGGCCAGCGTCAGCCCTAACGCCAGCGCGGCCAGACTCGCCGCGAACTTCCTACGCTTCAGCGCATCCCCCATTGGATGGTCCCCTTTAACTCAATGAAGCCCGGCGGCCACCACCGTGCTCCGGCAGCGGTTCGAGCTTACGAAACTTCAATTAGTACTATCCACCACAAAAGAACATCTGTGGATAACTTTTAAATGTAAACGCATAACTACTAGTCAAAAACATTCACTTGCGCTTACAACATAGCAAGGTGACCGTTTGTTGCACGGTCACCTTGCTATACCGGCCCTTCACAGATGA
>NZ_AJXN01000128.1 GCF_000286355.1 Kocuria atrinae C3-8
TAACGTCATGCCCTCTTACACCTAGGCGGACGGCATAGTCCTGACTCGCGGGGTCCATATGCCAAATCGGTTCTCCAGCGTCGGACAGAGTTAGGCCGGGGGCACCGGGTAGGGCGGGGTAGGCGATCAGCTCGGGAGCGCGAATCTGCCAGTCCGGAACCGCAACTTCCTCCGAGCGGAGCGTGGGAGCCACGAAATCGAGAATGCGGATCTCGGCGGCCATGCCCTCGGAGACGTCCGGGCGGCGCGGAACCCGCAACACCCAGCGACGCTCAGTTTCGTCGGTAGCCATGATGACGCGGTAGTCCAATCCCGCCTCAACCACGGTGGCGCCGTTGGGGGATAGGGGTAGACCATGTGAGGCAGCCAGGCCCAAGACGTCGTCGAGTGTGCTCATGAGTCGATTCTCCCACCCGCACCCTGGTCGACAGTAAAGCCCTTGACCCAGAGCCGCTTGCAGTGTGGTTGACGGTAACGCCAGTATTCGGCTGATTTTGGGCCCGAAGGTCGATCAGAATGCAGGGCCCGGGACCCGGTCGGAATGTCGATGAGTGTGCAGTCGGGCACTTCCGTCGAGCGCACCATCGGTCACGAGGCTCTTGGGGTGGGTGCTCCAACGCGGGTTCCGAAAGCTCTGACATCTGTGGCGCGAGAACGCACACAAGGCCGCGTTAACGCAACGTACCTCGACCTCAGATGTCACGGACTACCAACCCCGCAAGCATGCAGGGTGATGGACAACGAAAAACCGGCTGTCGAGAAGGCATTTCGCCTTGTCAACAGCCGGTTTCACTGTGGTGCGCGAGGGGGGAGTTGAACCCCCACGCCCTCTCGGGCACACGGACCTGAACCGTGCGCGTCTGCCTATTCCGCCACTCGCGCTTGTTTATTCATTCAGCTTCCGCCGGTGAACAACGTTGAGTAGCCTACCCGATGCGTGAGCCGTTTGGCGAATCGCCGTGCACGCGGTCCCAGGGCAACCGAATCACCCCAGAGTCACGCCACCCCATGCAGCTGTCGCGCACGCCAGACCAACCACCGCGTACACGCTGATGGGGGTCAGTACTAAGAGCTCCATGCCTGAGCCAGCTTTGCCCATGATGGGGAACCGCACAAAGGATCTGCCCCGGTAGAACGTGGACGGCACCGGCAAACGAGGGCGCAACGGCCACAACAGATGGATGCCCTGCGTGGTCACCATGTCGCCGATCATGTGCACCGCACACCCCAGGGCCACGGCGATCACGAACCACCATGGATGCTCCGGGGGATTGGTCGCCACCACGATGCCCAGGCCGATGGCCACCAACCAGTTAGCATGCGAGATCCGATCCGGGATGAACGTCAGGACCTTCACCGCGAACGCAATCATCAACACCGACAGCACCGCGGCCAGCGGCCACACCTGACCGGGCAGTGCTCCAATAACGGCGGGGGCAGAAGCATCGCCACTGGACTGCGCCAACCACCGCAACCGTCGCCCACGGGAAGGGCAGCGTTTTGCGACAGCCACGCCAGCAGGGTGAACACGAGCAACCCAATCACGGAGTGAGTTCCTCGCCGATGACCCCCGGACAACCGAGAGACGATCCGCGCCAGCCACCCCGAGAACGGCGGCAGGGAACGGGCCACGGTTCCACTCGGGTGATCGATATCCGGCAACAGCGCGGCACCCGCGCAGATCAGGGCACCGGTCACCACCCCCGCGTCGCCCACGGGAAGCACGCCGAATCCGATCGGTACGGAAAAACCTGAGAAGTGCAGGGTGTAGTCAGCGGTCAGCGCCACCCACGCGGCAGCACCACACGCCGCATGGCTCGGCCCCATCACCGGGGCATCACGGTCAACACGAATTCTCCGATCGCGGGGTCATCAGTCATGAAGCCCCACGTTAGGAACGTGGTCAGACACGCATAAGGGCCCTCAGGATTCGGCGGGCAATAGCTTCCACCCGGCGGAATCCACGTCCACCGCGACCCACGGGTCATCCGGGGACGGCGTTACAGAGGACCCATCAGCAGAGGCTTCAATCAACGCCTCATCCACCAACGATCGGGGAGCCACTACCGCAACGCATTCCCCTCGGTACTCATCCGCTGCTTTCTCCACGGCACCAACCAGATCCACCGGAGTGCGGACATACGGAGACATCACCTGGGCCACGCGAAAACGCGAGGTGGGCAGGGTGTCGGCCGCGGCGGCGTCGGCGACGAAAACTATGGTTGCCGGGCACTGGAGATCAGTCATGAGAACCTCAATCCAACTCTTTCGGGTTGCCTGGCAACTGCTGTTCGCAACCGGGGGTGAGCCAGGCCTTCACGTACCCGCCACTCTGATACACATACTGCCGCAGCGCGCGCAGCGGAGTGAAGTGGTAATCGGTCGCGGCCATGCGCAGCTCGCCTTGGTAGCAACGCTCCAGAATCATGCGCGCCCGCGGCACGTGCTGCTTGAACGTCACGGCGGTCACGGTCTCCCAGCCGCGTTCGGCGGCCAGGTCGCGCAACTGCATGGCCTCACCCTGGGTCGTGGAGGGATTGGGCTGAAAGCAGATGACTTCGTAGTCGGTGCGCGGGGTGCAGAAATCCTTGTCCTCGTAGTACTGCACCAAGGCGGGCGGATCATCGGGCTGGGCATCCGGGGTGGCGATCACCAGCACCGGCGCGATGCCACGCTCCATCAACCCTGTGCCGTGGCCATGCGCTGGGTGTCCGGAGGGCCGAGCACGAGCAGCGCGTCCGACATCGCGGGTTCCTCCGTGCGGGGATGCTCCATGACGGCCCAGCACACCGCGAGCCAACCACCCATGGCCACGACCAACACGGCAGCCAACCGCGCGGGCCAACGACGCCGCTTGGTCCCGGCGGACCCCTGAACCGTCACCCAAATACCCCCATCAGAACGCGGACGCGGATATCATCTCATTCATCCCCGGCAAGTCCGTCAGTTGCCGGCGACCATGACAAATCCGCACGTGAGGAGCGCCGATATGCGATCGAATGAGTACCTGGAACGCTCCGTCACGTGCGATGTTCCCCTGCGCTGGGGCGACATGGATCCGTATGGCCACGTCAACAACGTTGAGGTCATCCGTGTGCTCGAGGAAGCGCGCATCGCCACGTTCGGGGTGCCCGTGGGTACGGGCGAGCAGGTCACTCCGGCCAAGATCCCGCTCTTCTCGGTGCTGCCGGAAGGCACCCAGCGCTCATCGCCGAGCACCGCGTGAAGTACCTGCGCCCGCTCGAGTACCGGAACGTTCCCACCGAGGTTCGCGTCTGGGTCGTCTCGGCCAAGGCAGCCACGTTGGAACTCGGCTTCGAAATTGTCGACGCCGCCGACGGCGCTCCCTGCGTTCGCGCGCTGACCCAGCTCGCGCTGTTCGTCCCGGAAACACAGACCGTTCTGCGCATCACCAAGGAACAGCGGGAATTGCTGGAGCCGTACACGGCGCCGTCGCCGTTCTGAGAACGCCCCACTGAGAGCGCGCAACGGGCGAGCACACGGGATACTTGAGCGCCTCTCGCCGGGCGTGCCTCGCGAAGAGGATCGCCCACAGCGACTCAGGACGTTGGTCGTTAGCTACGCTGCGACGCCCTGCGGCACCGCAGTGAGCTGCAACTGCGCACGGGTGCGAACCACGCAGCCGGACTCCGGCAGGGTCCGCCACGTCCACCACATGAGAGTGTTCTCCACAGGGTCCATGTGGCAGCACGCCGCGGTGATCGCGGTGGGCTCCTCGGGATCCTGAACACACAGTGCGAGGGGTGCATTGTCCAACCGGTCCCGCAACTGCCGCAACGTTTTGACCAAACCGCGCTGCGAGTGCGAGGTCACGGTGCAGCCCACCTCAAAATCAGCCGCGAAGCCCGTGGGGTTGGGAAGGCGCGAAGAATCGGAAGGTCCGGAGCGGCGTCGTCGAAAAGGCCGATCGTCTCCACCCAGTGATCGTCACTGTGGGTGATAACCAATTGGTGCTGGCCGGGGGTGACCCGCAATTCCACGGTGGTGAGTTCGTCGATCGCGAGTGACCTGGTTGCCGTGGCCTCCACCACGGGTAGGTCGGTGCGATAACTGAACTCGTTTGGTTCACACACCACGTGCCCGGGCGTGCGGGTAAGCCAAGGTCGGTTCATGGATACTCTCCCTGTCAACCGTCGCAGCCCGCGACGGCTTCCTTTACAAAAGAAAATAGCCATGTGGGCTGTCTGGAGCAAGCGTATGAAGGTCACCGTTTGGTGACGATCACTTAGTGCCCTAGTCAGGCCTCACTTCGGAGAATACTCTCTTCGCTCCGAACTCTCACGGCTATGACGCTTAAGGCAAAGAATGGCCGCGTGCGGCGTCCAGAGTTCGTACCAGTCCGAGTGGGTCATGTGTTCAGCCGCCTGAGGTGCCTGAGCGCACGCTCGGATCCGCTCCGGGTTCACCGTGCCGACCACCGGGCGGATCGCGTACGGGTGGCGCAGCAACCAGCCCACCACCACGGCCTCGCGAGAGACATTCATGCGTTCTGCCAAGCGTTCGACGACGCCGCTCGTGGCCTCCGCGGTCCCGTCACCTTCGGGCGCTTGGCGGCCGGAGTAGATGCCGTCCGCCATGGCACCCCAGGCCTGAACCTCTATCTCGTCTGCGGCGCAGTGGGTCAGGAGGCCCTCGGGGAAGTTGTACTCGGTGCCCTCGGTCTGGTTGCCCAGGATCTGGGTTTCCACGAAGTCCCGGTGGGCCAAACTCATCTGTACCTGCACCGCCGTCAGGGGAGTGCACAGCAGCTGTTGGAACGCGGCCACGTGGCGCAGGGTCATGTTGGACAACCCCACGGAGCTGATCAGACCCTCTGAGCGCAGTTCATCCAGCGTGCGGGCCGTCTCGCCCATCGTGGTCAGGGGATCGGGGCGGTGCAGGATCAAGCGGTCCACGCTGTCCACGCCCAGGCGTTCCAGGGACCCTTCGAGGCTCGCACGAATGGTGTCCCGATCCAGTCGGTAGTGCACCGGGGCGTCCTCGGGGCCGGTGTTTCCCGGGATACGAATGCCGCACTTGGTCTGTAGCCGAATACCTTCACGGAGCTCCGGATCCTCGGCCAGGATGCGGCCGAAGATCGTCTCCGATTTTCCTGCGGCGTAGATGTCCGCGTGGTCGAAAAGGTCGAACCCGGCTTCGTGAGCGGCGCGCACGGCGGTGTGAGCGGCGTCGAACTGGGCGCTGGTGATCTCGGAACGATCCCACGGCCCGCCCAGGGCCATGCAACCGTAGATCAGCGGAGAACTCATGAATCGGAACCCTTGTGTTTGTGGTGGCGATGGTGGTGGGAGGCCTGTTGGCGCAAGCGCGCGGCCTCACCGTAGGCGGCAGCGGACTCCTCCAGCTTGCCCAGGTATTGGTAGACGATGCCCAATTCTGTGTAGCAATCGGACTGGTCGCGCTGGGAATTCGGCGTTTCCTGGTAGAAATCCAACGCTCTGTTGTACGCGGTGACCGCCTGGGCGCGGCGCTTGGTGGCGTTGTAGACGCGTGCCAGATTGATGTAGCACTCGGCCTGGTCCTTGGGTTCGTGCGGGGCATCCAAGTACTGCCCGAGCGCATCCAGAAGGTGTGACTCTGCGCGGGGATAATCCCGGTCCTCCACGAGCAGGGAACCGACGATCAGATGCGCGCGACCCTTCGGCTTGCTGCTGTCCGGGATCTGCCCGAAGTACTCCAGGCAACGCTGGTATTCGGTGATCGCCTTGTCCCGCACGTTCATGACCACGTACAAACGACCCAGGTTGTAGTGGCACGCGGCAAGCTCGCGCTGGGTCTGCTGGGTTTCTTTGAACAACTCGATCGCCTGCCGATATGCAGTCTCGGCTTGGGAGAGTTCACCCCGGTCCTCGGCGTCCAGGCACGTGTGAAATAACCGTTGCCATCATCCGAATAGCTCATCAGCTCATCCTTTCGGGACCCACCGGGGTAGCTCTAAATGCTACACGGTAGGTCCGAACATAACCCGGCTGATAATCTCTAGAACACACTCTTTCAGGAGGTCAGGATGGCAGTACAGAACAGCGTTCCCGGGCAGGACCCGCGCGATCCGCAACGTGAAGAAATGCTCGATGACCAGGCCGCATCCGTGGTTCGTCATGAAGAGCGTCTGGTGATCAACCGTCAGCAGGAGGAGACCGGCAGGCTCCGACTGCGCAAGTACGTGGTCGAAGAGCCCGTGCGCCAGGAAGTGACCCTGGGATCCGAAGAGCCGGACGTGGTTCGCACCCCCATCACCGAAGAAGAACGCCAGGCATTCCTGGACGGCCGCGAGTTGCCCGTGGGCGACGACGAACTGATCCTGTACCGCACCGAGGCCGTGGTTCAGACCGTGCGCGTTCCCTACCAGCGTGTCCGCTTGGTGGCCGAACGCACCGAACGCACCGAAGTCATCGAGGACACCCTCCGCAAAGAGCGCATTGACATCGAGACGGATGACCGCCGCGCATAATCTGTTGTCTTCTTGAGTGGCCCGGAGCTCCGATCATCGGAGGCTCCGGGTTTCTTTTTGCCCATTGAGTTAATGCGAGTGGTCGAACTGGTGGAAGGGCGCGGGCGTGACTGCGGGTAGCGTTGAACCGTGACTGATTCTTCGCTCTCCCTCATCCGCCACGGCCAGACCGACTGGAACTTTGCCCGTCGGCTGCAGGGCCGCACCGACATCCCCCTCAACGAGACCGGCCGAGAACAGGCCCGTGAAGTGGGACGTGAACTGGCGGCGTCGGGAGAGCACTGGGATGTGCTGGTGTCCTCGCCGCTGTCCCGGGCTCGGGAGACCGCGGAAATCATCGGTGAAGCGGTCGGCCTCGAAGTCTCGCGAGTGTATGACGATCTGATCGAGCGCAGCTTCGGCGATATCGAAGGCTACGACTGCAGCCACATGACCGAGGAAGAGCGCCATGCGTTCATGGAACAGCACGGTGAGCACACTGCCGACCTGGTGGCCCGCGGTGTGGCGTTGCTGCGGCAGATCGTCGACGACTATCCGGGGCAGAACGTGATGATTGTCAGTCACGGCTCCTTTATCCGCCTGACCGCCGGGCACATTCTGAACCGGAAACTGCGCAGCCTGGAGAACGGGGAAGTGGTGACCGTGACGGCGGATGAGGTGACCGAAGCGGCGTCGGTGTTTCGGTCGTGATTCCCGAAACGATAATTAAAGATTTGTGCATGGCAATAGTGGCGTGCCTCGGATAAAGAATTACCGAGGCGCGCCACCATTGTTACGTCTGTACGGGGATTAATTCGTCATTCTATTTGATGACGCGGTGGTACGTGGGGGAGCCCCAGGTATTAGTTAGGACAACTTTCCCTTGGCTGCTTGAAGCGTGGTAGACCTTGCCGTTTCCGGCGTAAATTCCGACGTGACCGGGCCAGTGCATCAGGTCACCGGGCTTGGCGTTTGCCTTGGATACCTTGGGGTATTTCGCGGCTTGATCCCCCGAAACGCGAGGCGTGGTGATTCCGGCGGCTCCATAGGCGCGCATGGTCAAGCCGGAACAATCAAAGGTAGTGGGCCCTGTGGCGCCCCAGACATATCGGGAGCCGAGCTTGGACTTGGCGTACGCGATGACCCTGTCCACCTTGACCTGGCGACCCGGGTCGGACGGTGGCGGGGTTGTGGACCCGAGCAGGGCTTGCCAAGTCTTCACGCCGATCACGCCGTCGACCACCAGACCCTTGGACTTCTGGAAGTTCCGCGTGGCGGTGTTGGTTGCGGCGCCGAACTTGCCGTCGACCACCAGTTTTGCCCCGTGGCGATTCAGGAGGCACTGGGCTTCCTTCACGGAGTTTCCGGTGGAGCCCAGCTTGACGGTGACGTGATCGGACTCGACCACGCAGGTCTTGGCCGTGGGGAACGGATCCACGGCGGCCTGTGCCGGTGCTGCGCCGGCAAAAGCGCCCGTGATCAACAGTCCGACACCCACTGCGGTGGTGCCAATTTTCTGGGATAACTTCAATGCCATGGTGATCTCTTTTCGAGAGTAAAAGGGTATGACTAATAACAACCGTTATTGCGGTTGGGCAGGGGCCAGCCAGGCCGCACTCAGGCCAGGATGGAATTGCAGTACTTCCTTAGGGGGAATCCGGTCATTGAAAACAATGAGTCCAATGATTGAAATGAGAAGTTTGCTGACTGGGTCCTCCATGACCTCATTCACCAGTTATCTCATGACGAGAACTGTGACACGGTGACAAGGGTGTGTAAAGGGTCAAGTGGGAAATTATTTATAAATCTTTTTGCGACAAGAAATGTTACCGAGGAGTTCAATAGGGAGCCTTCCGAAAAATGGGCTGTGGGCGCTGTTACACAGTGGCCGTTCACTCCCCGCTCAACTCGAATGGTGGCCCTTGCTCCTGGGGAGTCCTAGGCTTGGGGGAGACTCGGCAACGTGGCCGACCGCGCGTGCCGCTGCCCAGGAGGGCGCGGCCGCGCGTTTGGGTTTTCGGTGACCGTGCGTTCCTATCTCGAATCGACTGCGAGCAAAGGCGTGATGCAGACGTGACCTCTCCCGAAGCGACCGACACCCAAGTGATCCCGGCGGTGTGGCAACGCCCGCAGTGGAGCGGAAACCAGCAATGGATCACGGAGTACTACCGGACGGTCCCGGATGCTGACGTGGCCACCCATAGCGAGGGGACCCTCACGGACCTCGCGGAGCACCACCGTGAAGTCGGTAAGTACCGAAATAAGGGCGAACTATGCATCGATGTTCGGCCGGAGGGCAACGGCACGGTGCTGTACATGGTCACCGACGACATGCCGTTCCTGGTGTCCACGCTGACCACTGAGATTGCCGCCAAGTGGGGCGGCGCCAGGTTGGTGTTGCACCCTCTGTTGCTCGCCACTCGCGTTGGTGAGGACCACGAGCTCGAGTCTCTGGACCAGGTCCCCAACATCTCCACGGCGTCTTCCGGGGACACGACCGCCATCCCGCTGGTTCCACTGACACCCAATGCAACACCCCGTTCGAGCGGGGCCGGCTCCACGATCACGGCCATCGAGTCCTGGATCCGCATGGAGCTGCACAGTGACCTGGACCAACAGGAACGCAAGGACCTCAAGGAATACCTGCACAAGCTGGTCAACGATGTCCGCCGCGTGGACGAAGACCAGGACCAGATGCACGCCACGGTTGCGGAGCTCGCACAGACCTTGGATGGCCTGCACGACATCCGTTTCGAGGACGGTTCTCAGCTGCCGGACGTGGATTCCGCCAAGGAATTCCTCGACTGGCTGCGGGCCGGCAACTTCGTCTTCATGGGCGTCAAGCGCTACGACCTGGAGACCAACGGCGAGGATGCTGCCTTGCACTCCCGCCCGCAGACTGGGCTGGGACTACTGCGCGAAGCCGGCACCGAGGGCCACGCGCAGAAGCTCACGGGTCTGGGTCGCATCCACGCCGAGGATCACCAGGTCGTGTTCATCACCAAGGCCAACCGTCGCTCGTCCATTCACCGCCGCGAGTACCTCGATTACATCGGTGTGCGCACGTTCGCCAAGGATGGCACCGTTACCGGCGAGTACCTGATCCTGGGTCTCTTCTCCCGTCGCGCCTACTCGGTGCCGGCGCACCAGACCCCGGTGGTCCGGGAAAAGGTTGAGGACGTGATCGAGCGCTTCGGGTTCCTCCCGGACAGCCACTCCGCGCGAGACCTCATGGGCATCATCGAGGACTACCCGCGCGACGAGCTCTTCCACATGACCAGCGACAAGCTCTACGAGACGGCCAAGGGTGTGCTCGGCCTGAACGAGCGCCGCCAGACTCGTGTGTTCCTGCGCCAGGACACGTTCGGCCGCTTCATGTCCGCGGTCGTTTTCCTGCCTCGCGACCGCTACAACACCTCCGTGCGTGAACGGATCGAGGAACAACTGCAGGACGTCTTCCAGGCGGAGGCCATCGACTTCGAGGTGCGCCTGACGTCGTCCTCCCTGGCGCGCCTGTTCTTCCGCATCCGCTTGCCGTACACGGGCGAGGTGCGCGAATTCAACCAGGATGACCTTGAGCATCGCCTCCGCGCCGCCGTCCGCTCGTGGCCGGATACGCTCACCCGCGCCATTCGCTTGGGTTTCGATTCCGACGACGCCGCTCGGCTGACTCCCCTGTGGACCCACGCCTTCCCGGGTGCGTACCGCGAGGACTACGAGATCGACGAGGCCGTCGAGGATCTGCAGCGTTGTGAGGAACTGTGGGGCCGAGACCCAAACCTTCCCGCTGAAGTGCGCGTGGCCGACCATGATGGCCAGGTCCGCCTGAACATCTACCTGACCCAAGCGTTGTCCCTGACCGAGTTGCTGCCTCTGCTGCACAACTTGGGCCTCAAAGTCCTTGACCAGCGCCCGTACACGGTGACCCCGTCGGACGGCCGCGAGTTCCAGCTGTACGACTTTGGCGTGGAGCTGCCCGCGGGCGTGGACGCCCAGGGCCCGGATGACGCCAAGACCGAGGACCTCATCGAGGACACCCTGTGCGCGATCCTCTCCGGGCGTTCCGAGTCGGATTCTCTGGATCGGTTGGTGCTCACCGAACGGATGAGCTGGCGTGCCGTGGCCGTGCTGCGGTCCTACGTGCGCTACCTGCTGCAGCTGGGTTACGCGAACTCCTTCGAGTTCATTGCGGACACCCTGCTCGACTACCCGGAGGCCACGCGGGAGCTCTACGAGATCTTCACCTCGAGCTTCGACCCCGAACGATTCGAGGACACCGAGCAAGGCCGCCAGGCTCGGAACGAAGCCCGCGATTCCGCGAAGGAACGCCTCGACAAGGTCCTGGACGACGTCCCCTCGCTGGACGCTGACCGCCTGTTCCGGGCGCTCGCGAACGTGGTGAGTGCAACCCTGCGCACCAACGTGTACCAGGAGCGCCCCACCATGGCGTTCAAGCTGGACCCGCAGGCGATCAACGCCGCTCCGCACCCGCGTCCCAAGTTCGAGATCTGGGTGTGGTCCCCGCGCGTGGAAGGTACGCACCTGCGCTTCGGGCATGTGGCCCGCGGTGGTTTGCGCTGGTCCGACCGTCGCGAAGACTTCCGCACCGAGGTGCTCGGTCTGGTCAAAGCTCAGATGGTCAAGAACGCCGTGATCGTGCCGGATGGCGCCAAAGGCGGGTTCTTCCCCAAGCAACTGCCGGATCCCCAGCAGGACCGTGAGGGTTGGCTGGAGGAAGGCCGCGAAGCCTACAAGTTGTTCATCGCTTCGCTGCTGGACGTCACCGACAACATCACGCACGACTCCAACGAGGAGCCCAACGCAGAGGTCTCGGACGACGGCGCCAAGGACGCCACCGAGGCACCCGAAACGCCCCAGGGCGACACCGTGCTGCACCCGGACCAAGTGGTTCGACGCGACGAGGACGACACCTACCTGGTGGTCGCGGCTGACAAGGGAACCGCGGCGTTCTCCGATACGGCCAACGCCATCTCGCTGGACCGGAACTTCTGGTTGGGAGACGCTTTCGCTTCCGGTGGCTCGGTCGGTTACGACCACAAGGCCATGGGCATCACCGCTCGCGGTGCGTGGGAGTCGGTCAAGCGCCACTTCTTCGAACTCGGTGTGGACACCCAATCCGAGGACTTCACCGTGGTGGGTATCGGCGATATGTCCGGTGACGTATTCGGCAACGGAATGCTGCTCTCCGAGCACATCAATCTGATTGCCGCGTTCGATCACCGGGACGTCTTCTTGGACCCGAATCCTGACCCGGCGGCGTCGTACAAGGAACGCGAGCGACTGTTCAACGCGGGCCGTACGTCCTGGCAGGACTTCGACGAATCCGTGATCTCGGAGGGCGGTGGCGTGTACTCGCGCCAGGAGAAGTCCATCCCGATCAGCCCGCAGGTCCGCGAAGCACTGGGCCTCGAGAGCGACGTGGAAGCCATGGCTCCGCAGGACCTGGTTCGAGCCATTTTGCTGTCGCCGGCCGACCTGCTCTACAACGGTGGCATCGGCACGTACGTGAAGTCGTCTCAGGAAACCAACCAGGACGTGGGCGACAAGGCCAACGATGCGATCCGCGTCAACGGCGAGGACCTGCGCGTCCAGGTCATCGGCGAAGGTGGCAACCTGGGCGCCACGCAGCTGGGTCGTATCGAGGCCGCGCGCAAGGGGATCTTGGTCAACACGGACGCGATCGACAACTCCGGTGGTGTGGAGTCCTCCGACCGCGAGGTCAACATCAAGATCCTGGTGGACCGCATGGTCGAGGCTGGGAAGTTGAACCGGGACGAGCGTGCCGACTTCATCGAGTCCATGACGGACGAGGTCGCGGATCTGGTGCTGCGCACCAACGTGGCGCAGAACGTTCTGCTAACCACCGAACGCGCTCGCGGGCCGGAATTCGCGGAAACGTTCATTCGCCTGATGCACTGGCTCGAAGAAGAGGTCGACCTGGACCGGGAACTCGAGTTCCTGCCCTCGGACGATGAGTTGCGTGAACGCGCGGAGAACGGTGAGTCATTGACCGGACCGGAGCTCTCCGTGCTCACGGCCTACACCAAGATCCAGTTGACCGGTGCGCTGACGAACAGCGATTTGGCCGATGACCCCTGGTTCGATGCGACGCTGGAGCACTACTTCCCGTCGCAGATTCGGGAAAGGTTCGGTCGGGACATTCAGACCCATCCGCTGCGCAAGCAGATCATCGCAACCATGGTGGCTAACAAGATCATCAACTACGGCGGTATCGCTTTCGCCTACCGTGTAGTGGATGACTCGGGAGCCGACCTGGCGGATCTGGCAGCGGTATTCACCGCGGCCGTGGAGATCTTCGAGCTGGAGCCCTACGTGAAGCGTCACGCGGAGCTCGGCACGGATGTCCCGCTGGAAATGTGGAACAAGCTGACGCTGCGCATGCGTCGCCTGCTGGACCGTGTGGTGCGCTGGTTCCTCAACCGCAGCGACTCCGAGGCCACCATCCAGGAGCTCGTGGACGCCTACAAGCCCACCGTGCAGCTGCGCTTCAGCGAAGAGCAGCTCATGAGCGCGCAGTCCCAGGAACGCGTCAGCGCGGACACCGAGCTGGCCGAACGCCAGAGCGTGCCCAAGGATCTGGCAGTCGAATGGGCCGAGCTCCTCGATGCCTTCGCCCTGCTGGACGTTGCACGCTTGGCTCAGGCCGGTGGCGTGCAGGTTGCCGGCGAGCGTGCGGGTGAGCACGCGACGTCGTCGGCCTCGGTTGACGAGCACGTGACTGTAGAGACCATTGCCAAGGTCTACTTCGCTCTGTTCGATCGGTACGGCCTGGAAAATCTGTTGGACCGCATCACCGCGCTTCCGCAGACCACCCGGTGGGAGAACATGGCGCGCATCTCGATGCGCGAAGACCTGTACTCCACGTTGGTCGCACTGGCTGCTCAGGCCCTGGAATCCCCGGGCAGCAACGCGAAGGAAAAGGTCACTTCGTGGGAGCGGGACAACCAGGACCGCCTGACGCGTCTGCGCGATGTCCTCGACGAGATCGAGGGGATGTCCTCCGGCGGAGATGCCGGTGCGGAACTCGCGGCCCTGTCCGTGGCTCTGCGCACCATGCGTAGCGCCCTGACCGAGTAGTCCGTCACTGCGTAATTCGTAACCGAGAAATCCCGGGCCGACGCGTGTGCGTCGCCCGGGATTTCTTTGACTCTCCGGTAGCGTGAGCTACATCACAACTGACACTGATGACCCCTCGGTCGAGGGATAGGAGACATCATGCAGAAGAAGTTTTACAAGGGCTTGGCCCCTCTGGCGCTCGCGGCGGCACTGGCGCTGACCGCGTGCGGTGGCGGGGGCGACGAGAACACTGAGGATTCCAACACCGACGCCGCCGCGACGGCAGCGGCACGGGCGGCGCAACCGAGGGCGCAGACAATGGCGCCACGGACGGCGCGACCGGTGGTTCGGGCGAAGGCGCCGGTGAAGGCGCGGGCGATTGGTGCCACCGCTGGTGCTGAGGGTGGCGCCGCGGGGCGGTGCGGGTGGCGCA
>NZ_AJXN01000129.1 GCF_000286355.1 Kocuria atrinae C3-8
TATTGTTCATATCCGAGGCAACTGTGAAAACGCATCTAGTTCATGTTTACAACAAACTCAATGTCGACAATCGGACAGCAGCCATCGACAGGCCAGACCCGACTGGCCGACGCCGCGACGTCGTCGAACGGGTCCGCCTGACCTG
Organism: Kocuria atrinae C3-8; assembly: GCF_000286355.1. Lineage (GTDB taxonomy): Bacteria > Actinomycetota > Actinomycetes > Actinomycetales > Micrococcaceae > Kocuria > Kocuria atrinae_A. Next base: position 146 of record NZ_AJXN01000129.1, read on the forward strand.
TGGCACCCGCGGCGACCAGGACGCATCCGGTTCCGCCGAATCCATGGGGGTGTCCCCGCGCATGAACTTCTCGACCGCCGCCCGCGCCAACTCCAGGCTGCGGGCGTACCACTGATCGAGTCCAGTGGCCCGGTACAAGGCCAGAAACGCCAAGCCCGCCCGCACATAATCCTCGAGCTGCCCATCGTGTGGATCCACGGTTCCTTGGCGGGACGTGCGCGCCAAGGTCGTGGTCTCCGCGTTCCAGTGCCGCGTCCACACGAACTCAGCGGCCCATTCGGCGGTCTCCAACCACTCGGGGCGATCCAGCAGCACGGCAGCCTCCGCGAGCGCTTCGATGGCCATGCCGTTCCACGCGGTCACCACCTTGTCATCGCGCTCCGGGGGCGTGCGCTGCTCGCGTTGCTCCCACAGTTCCTCCCGCATGTTCTGATCCAGGATCCCGGTGACGGACCCGGATTCGCCCCAGCCGGCCACGGCAGGCCGCGGTTCGCCGACGTCGCCGCGAGGGAACGTGTAATACGCGCCTTCACGCTCCGCTCCCGGAGTGACGGGATCACTGTCTGCGTCCAAGGAGGCGGCGATCGCGCCCTGTTCCGTGATCATCTCGCGGGCCAGCCAGGTCACGATGCCCTCGGCTGCGTTGCGGTACCTCGCGGCTCGGACGGGATCGGTGCCGCGTTTCTCCAGGTATCTGGCGGTGTGGGCCAGTACTCGTAACAACTGGGCGTTGTCGTAGAGCATCTTCTCGTAGTGCGGCAGAGACCAGTCCGGGGTCACGGAATAGCGGAAGAATCCCCCGCCCACGTGATCGTGGAGCGCTCCGGTGACCATGGCGTCCAGGGTGGCTGTGAGCAGTTCGGCCGCGCGAGCAGACAGGTCACCATCGCGGGATGCCAGTAGCACCAGCGCTTCGAGCATCGGGGACGGTGGGAATTTGGGGCCGTTGCCGAAGCCTCGTGCGTGGAATCGCGCGCCACCTCGAGGGCGTCCAGCCACGGACCGATCAACTGCGATTCTTGGTGGGCAATATCCCCCGAGGGATCCGGAGCCTCGACCTGCACCGGCCCCGCCGTGTGCCGGTCCGTACCGAGCATGGACGCAACAGCCTCCGGGTGACGTTGCAGCGCATCAGTGACCGATTGCGCGCCCTGAATCACCTGTTCACGGCGTTCCGCCCACGCGTCGTTCACCGCGTGGAGCACCTGTGTGAACGAGGGCCTGCCCTGCATGGGTCGCGGCGGATAATAAGTGCCCGCGTGGAACGCCTGACCCTGCGGGGTCAGGAACACCGTCATGGGCCACCCGCCCTGCTGGGTCAGCAACTGGGTCGCGGACATGTACAGGGCATCGACATCGGGGCGTTGCTCGCGGTCCACTTTGATGGCCACAAAGTGCTCGTTGATGTACTCCCCCACGGCGGGGTCCTCGAAGGACTCATGCGCCATCACGTGACACCAGTGGCACGCGGCGTAGCCCACGGACAACAACACGGGCACATCGCGGGTGCGGGCCTCGGCGAAGGCAGCCGGCCCGAACTCCCACCAGTCCACGGGGTTCTGGGCGTGCTGCAACAGATATGGGCTGGTGGAATGGGCGAGCCTGTTGGTCATGACTCAACGATGTCACGAGCCCCTCACACGCATAAAGGGTAGGAACCGAAAAAGGGGCCCGTCCCGAGCTGACAACGAAGTCCTCAGCGTCGGAGCGGACCCCTTCTGGTCTGCTTCAGCGATCAGTCGCGACGAGCGGAGCTCCCGCCGTTCTCGCCGCGGTCCGTATCGGGTGCGGTGCGAGGCTTGGGTGCGCGAGCGGCGTCGTCGGCATCGGAATCTGCGGACGCGTCCTGGCCGTCGCGAGGGTGCGCGTACCCGCCCACGCCCTCTTCAGCGGCGCGCTGCTCGGCGTACTGGGCGCGGTACCGCAGCCGGCGGTTGCGGCGGTTGAAGTCGATGATCAGGAGAATCACCACGGCGACCAGGAAGAAGGTCGCGAGGAAGCCCGCGAGCCCGGGCGAAACCTGGCTCGGTTCCAGGCCGGGCTTGAGGTCACCCGCGGGATTTTCCGTGGCCGCTTGGAGCAGCACGGTGGTCAACATGTTCACGGCTGGTTACGCCTTTCGAGGGGAAGAAGTCGGGGCGTCAGGATCGATACCGGCGAACAGATCGGTCTCCGGGATGGAAGTCTCCACGCGCGAATCCGCCAGGGAGTAGTCCTCCCACGGCCAGACCTCGGCCTGCATTTCAGAGGACACGGCGAAGAACGGGCCGTCCGGATCGACCTGTGTGCGGTGGCAGCGCAGGGCGGTGTCACGAGCGGAGAAGGTGTCCGGGCACTCGATCTTGGTGGTGGTTTCGTGGCGGGGCACCGGCGGACGGTGACCCTCGGGATCGGTCTCCTGCAGGGCAGCAATGCGCTCCGCGTACGGGGACTGGAAACCGCGCTCCTCCAGAGCCTCGTGCAGCGCGATGAACCGCTCCACGTTGAAGGCGCGGTCGTAGTACACCTTGAGCGGGGTCCAGGGTTCCCCGGTGCCGGGTAGCGTCCGGATCGCCGGCCTTGCGGTAGGCCTCCATGGACACGTTATGCGTCTGGATGTGGTCCGGGTGCGGATAGCCGCCGTTCTCGTCGTACGTGAGGATCACGTGCGGACGGAACTCGCGCACCAGCTGCACGAGCGGTGCCGCGGCGCGTTCGAGCGGTTGCAGGGCGAAGCAGCCCTCGGGCAGCGGGGGCAGCGGATCGCCCTCGGGCAATCCGGAATCCGCGAAACCGATCCAGCGGTGTTCGATGTTCAGGGCCTCGGCGGCCTGGGCCATTTCCTCGCGGCGCAGACCCGGCAGGTCGCGATCGGCCATGGGAACGCCTTCCATCTGGGCGTTCAGAATGGAGCCTTGCTCACCGCCGGTGCACGTGGCCACCATGACGCGTGCACCCAGGCCCACGTAATGGGCCATGGTTGCCGCGCCCTTGCTGGACTCGTCATCCGGGTGGGCGTGGATGGCCAAGAGCCGGAGTTTCGAATAATCCGTCACGGAACGGGAGCCTCCCGGGTGGGGTTCGGACAAAACACAATCCCCGGTATCTTACGCCCGTGCACCGGATAATGCTGTCGGCTCCGTCACCCGCACCACGCATTCTCAGGGGATCCCAACCCGCACTGGATACAGTGGTGTCATGAGTTCTTCCACCCCCGCGTCAGGATCCGCCTCGGGCGATGTCCTGGCGCAGCGTTATGGCTCCGGGCACCGGACGCTGTCCCCGCGTCAACGCCGCGGCCTCTCCTTCCGGGGCTGGGTGATCATTGCCGCGATCGCCACGTTGCTGTCTGCGCTGTTCGTGGTGTGGATCGTGCAGGGACAGTCCAGCGCGCCGGTCGCCAAGGACGTCAGCTTCCAGGTGCAGGATGCCGGAAACACCTACGCGGACTTCGATCTCACCAAGGACCCGGACCAAACGGTCACGTGTGCGGTGCGCGCACTCAACGAGCAGTACGCGATCGTGGGCTGGAACCAGGTCACCATCGGAGAGGTTGCACCCGAAGAGCTCAACGGCCGCACCAGCACTCACCGAGTGCCCGTGCGCACCACCAACGAGGCCAACTCGGTGGGCGTGGACTCCTGTTGGAAGGTCGACTGACCCACCTACTGACGGGCGCCGGAGCTGAGTCGCTTTGAGCCCAGCCCGTGGCCTCACTTACACTGGTGTACTAGAAACTTTGTACGATCCCCGACCCGGATGGGCAGCGAGCCTCCACGGCTCACCACCGGGGCGGGGTTTTTCACACGTGTTCACCACACCGGTGGGCACCCAAGAACGGAGATAGCGTGTCTACTAACGAGGCGCCTGGCTGACCCAGGAAGCATACGATCGACTCAAGAAAGAGCTCGACCACCTTTCCGGGCCGTACCGCCAGGAAATCGTTGATCGTATCGAACAGGCCCGCTCCGAGGGTGACCTCAAGGAGAACGGCGGTTACCACGCTGCACGCGAAGAGCAGGGCAAGAACGAAGGTCGCATCAATCAGCTGACCCAGCTGCTCGAGAACGCCCAGGTGGGCGAGGCGCCCGCTGACGACGGCGTGATCGAAGCCGGCATGGTGGTCACCGCGGACATCGCCGGTGACGAGATGACCTTCCTCATGGGCTCCCGCGAGGTCGCCGAAGACCTCACCGGCGGCGAGGACATCGAGGTGTTCTCCGAGCGCTCCCCCATGGGCGCGGCCATCAGCGGCCACAAGGTGGGCGACGAGCTGACCTACAAGGCCCCCAACGGCAAGAACATCAAGGTCAAGATCCTGGACGCCAAGCCGTTCCACAACTGATCTTCACGTCATCATGACGCAGTGATCTGGGGCCGCTCTCAGCGCATGAGGGCGGCCCCGAATCATTCCCCCGCATTTTCTATCCGAGGAGTATTCGTGGTTACCCATTGGAACCGCCAGCCCAATAAATGGACCGTGCCGCTGATCGCCCTGACCGCGTTATTGGCCGTCTCGGCGATCGTGGTGCACTTCCTGGGTCAGTCCAACCCGGAGCTCAACACCACCGGCGGTCTGCGCAACATCCTGTGGTTCTCCACGTTCGTTGCCGCGTTCATCACGTACTTCGCCTCCCGCGGACGACGACGCCGCTGACGCACGGTCCGCGCGCCGGTCGCGGTGGCCTGCGGGCCCGTTGCTAGCTCGCGGACCGGTTGGTTCGGTCCACGAGCATGCCCAACGAGTGACTAGTGCACCACCACGGGGCGGAAGCCTGGGCCTCCAGGCGTCGATGACCTTGTCACAGTGGGCGTGGCCCTTGGTTTCCATGTCGATGGTGATGGACACATCCCCCATGGACAGCGAACCGCCGATGCGCGTGTGATCCACACCGGTCACGTTGGCGTCCATGTCCGCGATGATGCGCGAGATCAACGCCAACTCACCGGGGCGGTCGGTCAGCATCATCTTGATGGTCATGTATCGACCTGCCGCTGAGAGACCACGCTGGATCACCTTGAGCATGAGCATCGGGTCGATGTTGCCGCCGGACAGCAGCACCACCGTGTTACCCAGATCCCCGTAGGACTCCTTGAGCTTGCCCTCCAGGATGGCGGCCACGCCCACGGCGCCAGCGGGTTCCACGACCATCTTGTTGCGTTCCAGCATGAAGATGAGCGCTTGAGCCAGTGAATCCTCGCTGACCGTGGTGACGTCGTCCGCGAGTTCCTTGATGATCTGGAACGGCAACTGGCCGGGTCGGCCCACGGCAATACCGTCGGCAATGGTCGAGACCTTGTTGAGCGTCACCAGCGCATCACCGGCCAAGGAGGGCGGGTAGGCCGCGGCGTTCTCCGCCTGTACTCCGATCAGCCGGATGTCCCGGCCCAATTCTTCCGCCTTGGCCTTGACCGCCACGGACAGACCGGCCAGCAATCCACCGCCGCCCACTCCGGCGATGATGGTGTCCACGTCCGGAACCTGGTCCACGATCTCCAGACCGAGCGTTCCCTGTCCGGCGATGATGGCCGGGTGGTCGAAGGGGTGCACGAACACGGCACCGGTTTCCTCCGCGTAGCGCTGCGCCTCGGCCAGTGCCTGGTCCACGGTGCTGCCGAACAGCACGACCTCGGCCCCGTGATCCTGAGTCGCCGCGACCTTGGGAAGTGCCGCACCCAGCGGCATGTAAATGCGCGCCTTGATGCCCAGCTTATTGGCCGCGAGCGCCACGCCCTGCGCGTGATTACCCGCCGACGCCGCCACGACGCCCCGGGCCTTCTCCTCCTCCGAGAGCTCCGCCATGCGGATGTAAGCCCCGCGGATCTTGAAGGACCCGGCGCGCTGCAAGTTCTCGCACTTGATGTGAACCTCGGAGCCGAGCAGACGGGAGAGCGCTCGGGAGTGAGCCACGGGCGTCCGCTCAATCACGTCTTCCAGCATGTGCGAGGCGCGTTCGATGTCCGCCGCGGTCACCGGCATTTCGTTGAGGCCCACTTCAAACTTCTTTCACTCTGCAACGTGCGCCGCCCGTGAGCGGTCGCCGTATCGGTCGGTCAGCCACGGTCTTGCGCTGCCGTACGAAAACGCGGCGCCCTCGTTCAAGGGCGCCGCGTTCCATGCTATTACGCGATCAGACGCTGTTTCATTGTGCGACTACGCGCGGCCTGCGCTGTCCTGCTCAATGTTTTCATCCGGATGCTTGTCCTTCTTGTGCTTCTCCTCGCGCTTCTTCTCTTCCATCTCGCGATCCTGGTGACGCTTGAGGCGGAAGCGCTGCAGCTGCTCCATGACCTGCTCGCGCGTCAGATCCTGCTTCTTGGCTTCCTTCTTGATCTCCCATGGATACAAGAACGGCGACCATGCGATCTGGTCATCGTGCTCCCAGGAGCGGGAGGACAGGTAGCGAACGATGGTGTTCAGGATGGCCAGCAACGGCACGGCGAACAGCGCGCCCACAATGCCGTACAACACGGCACCGCCGGCCACTGCCAGGAACACGGCCACGGGGTGCAGGGACACAGCTTTGCCCATGACCAGCGGCTGCAGCACGTTGGACTCGAGCTGCTGGACCAGCAGCACCACACCCAACATGGCCAGGGCGATAGCCGGCCCATTGGCCACGAGAGCCACCAACACGGCAATGATGCCCGTGGCGACCGCACCCACGATCGGAATGAAGGAGGCCAGGAAGACCAACACGCCAATGGGCAGCGCGAGCGGCACACCCAGGAGGAAGGCACCCAGGCCGATGCCCACGGCGTCGACAAAGGCCACGAACACCTGGATGCGCACGTACTGGGCGAGCGAGAGCCAACCCTTGCGACCGGCGCCGTTGACGGCGGTGCGGGCGCGGTGCGGGAACAGTTTGACCAGGAACAGCCAAATGGATTCGCCCTGCATCAGGAAGAACAGCAGCACGAACAACATGATGATGATGCCCGTGAGGATGTTGCCGGCGGTGGAACCGAAGGTCACAGCACCGGACAGAATTGCCTGCGAGTTCTCCTGCAGGGTGCTGCCGAGCTCGCCGAGCCACTGGTTGATGTTGTCGGTGGAGACATTGAGGGGGCTGTCCTCGAGCATGCCGATGAGCTTCTGGAAACCACCCACCGCGCTACTGGACAACTGGGCGAAGCCGGAAATCATTTGCTGGCCCGCCAGGGTCAGCAGTCCGATCACCACCGCGATGAGACCGATTTCCACAATGGCAGCCGCCAGACCACTCGGCACGCGCTTGGACCGCAGCCACTTGACGGCCGGACTCAGCAGGCCCGCGAGCAGGGCGGCGATAGCCACCGGGATGAGCACGGTGGAAACCTTGGACAGCAGCCAGCCGACCAGTCCGATGGCCGCAACCACCAGGATGACTCGCCAGGACCAGGCGGCGGCAATGCGCACCGGCGCGGACACCATTTCGCGACCGTGACGATCAGGGTTCGAGACCGGCCCGGAATCGTGTTCGGGGCGGTCCGGCTGAGAATGCGTCTGCGATATAGACACGGATGAAGACATGCGTACATCATGGCACGCCCGCCCGGAAATTCTTATTTCACAGGTCACTGTCCAATCGGTGCAAAAATAGGGGTATGTCCGCTACCTTGCTCCGTGTCCTGGCCCAGCGCCGCCCAGCGAGTGTTCTGACACGGGAGGCCCCTAAACGCCCCGAGTTGGAAACCGTACTGCGTGCGGTGGCGGGCGCTCGTTTCGACGATTCACTCACCCCGTGGCGGGTGGCCGTGACCAATCGTCAGTCGGCCTCGGACCTCGCCGCCGCCATGGCCGGGCTCACCGCCGTGCCCAACATGGACGGCCCCATCCCGCGTCTCAAGGGCAAGAAGATCCGGCGCCTGGCCGCTTATCGGGGCAGTCTGCAGTGGGCGTCCACGGGAGGCGCCGGCCTGGCCATCATCTTCCGGTTCGATCCCGAGTCCGAGACACCCAAGAAGGTCCAGCGTTTTGACGCGTACTCGATCCGGGGTCTTCTGGAAGCGGCTTTCTACGCGCAGGGTTGGGCACCGTGTGGTCCCGCCGCTCCCCCAGCGACGACCAGGTGCTGCGTGAGTTCTACCAACTGAGCGACAACGAGGAGATTCTCGGCTGGTTGTTCGTGGGTCGCCCCGCGCACAATTCGGTACCCGACCGCGCGATCAACCTGCCGCCGCAGGATTTGGAGATCACCTACATCTAGGGAACCGCCCCTCTTGAGGGGCGCCACCCGCCGTCGGGCACCAGACCCTACGACGCCGCCGCGGGCCTTGCGTTCAGAACGCAGCCGCGGCGTCGTT
>NZ_AJXN01000130.1 GCF_000286355.1 Kocuria atrinae C3-8
CGCCGCCGGCTCCCCGTGGCCCCCGCTCCCGCACCGGTTCCGCAGGCCCCCGTGTCCGTTCCCCAGCGCCCGCTCTGAGCAGCGTGTGCGAGTGGGATGACGACGAATGGGAGTGCGACGACGACTGGGATGACGACTGAGTCCCCGGTGGGGTTAGAATGGCGCGGTGCACTCTGTGCACACCGACTGTGAACCGGCCATCACCGGGGAGTCTTCGGAAGAACGGATCCGCCTCGCGGCACGATCTCAGTAGAACCGGACGGGTGGGCCCGTGACAGCCCGCGAATGAGCGGCTCGCGGCGTCGTCGTTCCCGAAGGGGAGCGAAACGGTGCGAGTAAGCGAGGTGGTACCGCGCCACCGGCGTACTCCGTACGCCCTAGCGTCCTCGCATCCTGAATTTACTGACCTCTCAGGATGGAGCACCGTGACAGATTCACCCGTTTACCCCAAGGTAAGCACCGACCCCAACGCCCAGGGCGTCCCGTCCGCCCCGCGGTTCCCGCAGGTCGAAGAGCGCGTTCTGGAGTACTGGAAGAACGACGACACGTTCCAGGCCAGCATCGACCAGCGCGAGCGCGGCGAGAACGGGTCCAACGAATTCGTCTTCTACGACGGCCCTCCCTTCGCCAACGGCCTGCCCCACTACGGGCACCTGCTGACCGGCTACGTCAAGGACCTCGTGGCCCGCTACCAGACGCAGCAGGGCCGCCGCGTGGAGCGCCGCTTCGGTTGGGACACCCACGGACTGCCGGCCGAGCTCGAGGCCATGAAGCAGCTGGGCATGACCGACAAGCACGAAATCGAGACGATGGGCATCGACAAGTTCAACGATGCCTGCCGCGCCTCGGTCATGAAGTACGCGGACGAGTGGCAGAACTACGTGACCCGCCAGGCCCGCTGGGTCGACTTCGCCAACGACTACAAGACGCTCAACGTCGAGTACATGGAATCGGTCATCGCCGCATTCAAGTCCCTCGACGACAAGAACCTGGTCTACTCCGGCTACCGCGTTCTGCCGTACTGCTGGAAGGACGAGACGCCGCTGTCCAACCATGAGCTGCGCATGGACGATGACGTCTACAAGGACCGCCAGGACACCACGGTCACCGTGGGCTTCGAGATCCTCGACGACGCCTCGTGGGCCAAGCACCCCGAGGTTGTCCCGCAGCTGGCCGGTGCCCAGGCCCTCGCCTGGACCACCACGCCGTGGACCCTGCCTACCAACCAGCGCTCGCGGTCGGTCCGGACATCGATTACGTCCTGGTCGATGGCGGGGGAGAGCTGGCCGGTCGCCGCTACCTGATTGCTTCCGACTTGCTGGACGCTACGCCAAGGATCTGGGATACGGCGATGCCGAGGATCCGGCCGCCGCAGCCCGCGAGGCCGTGACCGCCCACTTCACTGGTGCCCAGCTCGAAGGTGTGCGCTACCGCCCGCTGTGGACTACTTCACGGACGCCGAGCGTTTCGGCACCGGCACCGCGTGGCAGATCCTCGTGGCGGACTACGTCACCACCACGGACGGCACCGGTCTGGTGCACCAGGCTCCCGCCTACGGTGAGGACGACCAGAACGTGTGCGCCCGCTACGACATCCCCGTGGTGCTCTCGGTGGACGAGTCCGGTGTGTTCTACGACCTCTTCACGGACGAGTCCTTGGCCGCCGGTGCGCCGCTGGCTGGTATCGCCGGACACAACGTGTTCGACAAAGAAGTGGCCCGCACCGTGATCCGGGACCTGCGCGCCAGGACGTCCTGGTGCGCGAGTCCAGCTACGTGCACTCCTACCCGCACTGCTGGCGTTGCCGTAACCCTCTGATCTACCGCGCGGTCTCCTCGTGGTTCGTGAAGGTCACGGACATCAAGGACCGCATGGTCGAACTCAACCAGGAGATCAACTGGATCCCGGACAACGTCAAGGACGGCCAGTTCGGTAAGTGGCTCGAAAACGCCCGCGACTGGTCGATCTCTCGTAACCGCTATTGGGGTTCACCCATCCCGGTGTGGGAGTCCAGCGACCCCAATTACCCGCGCCGCGATGTCTACGGTTCGTTGGCCGAGATGGAGAAGGACTTCGGTCGACTTCCGCTGAATGCCCAGGGTGAAGTGGACCTGCACCGCCCCTGGATCGACGACCTGACCCGACCGAACCCGGACGACCCCACGGGCAAGTCCGTGATGCGCCGCGTCCCCGAGGTGCTCGACGTCTGGTTCGACTCTGGCTCCATGCCGTACGCCCAGGTGCACTACCCCATGGAGAACCGGGACTGGTTCGAGACCCACAACCCGGGTGACTTCATCGTGGAGTACATCGGTCAGACCCGCGGCTGGTTCTACACGCTGCACATCCTGGCCACCGCGTTGTTCGACCGCCCCGCGTTCCGCAACGTGATCTCCCACGGCATCGTGCTGGGCTCGGACGGGCAGAAGATGTCCAAATCCCTGCGCAACTACCCGGACGTCACCGAGGTGCTGGATCGGGACGGCGCGGACGCGATGCGCTGGTTCCTCATGTCCTCGCCCATCCTGCGCGGTGGCAACCTGGTGGTCACCGAGCAAGGCATCCGCGATGGCGTGCGTCAGATGATGCTGCCGCTGTGGAACGTCTACCACTTCTTCGGTCTCTACACGAACGCCGCCAACGGTGGTGCGGGCTACGAGGCGCAGCTGCGCTACCAGGCCGACAACGTGATGGATCGCTACATTATGGCCGAAACAGGTCGCCTGGTGACCGAGGCCAAAGAACAGTTCGACGACTACGACATCTGGGCCGCTGCGGAAACGCTGCGTGCCTACATGGACACGCTCACCAACTGGTACGTGCGTCGCTCGCGCGAACGGTTCTTCGACGAGGACACCCAGGCCTTCGACGTGCTTTACACGTGCTTGGAAACGGTCTGCCGCGTGGCCGCACCACTGTTGCCCCTGGTCACCGAGGAGATCTGGCGTGGCCTGACCGGTGGCCGTTCCGTGCACCTGACCGATTGGCCGGAGGCCTCCCTGTTCCCACAGGACGAGGACCTCATGACGCTCATGAACCGCACGCGCGCCATCTGCTCGTCCGGTTCCGCGCTGCGCAAGGCCCACAACCTGCGCGTGCGTCAGCCGCTGGCGGGTCTCACCGTGGCGGTTCCCGAGGGTCAACGGCTCGCGGGAACGTTCGAGTCCATCATTGCGGACGAGCTGAACCTCAAGGGCGTCACCCTGCTCGATTCCGCTGAGGTCTCACCCGCGGACTTCGGGATCTCGCAGCAGCTCAAGGTCAACGCCCGTGCCGCCGGACCGCGCCTGGGCAAGCGGGTCCAGCAGGTCATCAAGGCAGCGAAGTCCGGCGACTGGTCGGTCTCCGATGACGGCACCGTCACCGCCGGTGACATCGCCCTCGAATCGGGCGAATACGAGCTGGCCACGGTCGTCGACGACGCCGCGGAAACCTCCACTCGTGCCGTCACCGTGCTGTCCGAGGGCGGCTTCTTGGTGCTCGACACCGAACTGACCGATGAACTGCGTGCCGAGGGCGCCGCCCGCGACATGATCCGCGCCATCCAGCAGGAACGGAAGAACGCGGATCTCAACGTCTCGGATCGGATCCACACGACTATTCACGCGGATGCCCAGACTTGTGCGGCGGTGGAAGCCAACCGCGACCTGGTGGCAGGGGAGACCCTCAGCCGTGAACTCGAGCTCATCGTGTCCGACAAACCCTCGGTGGCCGTGAAGGTGGTGAACTGATGAACGACGCCTGGAACATGTCCACTCCCCAGACGGTGGAAGAGGTCTACGGGGAACTGCTGGACCGCGCGCCCGAGAACAAGATGGAGCCGCGCCTGGATGCCGTGCAGCGCGCCGTCGACATTCTCGGCAACCCGGAGAAGAGCGCGCCGGTCATCCACATCACCGGAACCAACGGCAAGACCTCGACCGCGCGGATGGTCGAGTCCTTGTTGCTCGCTCATGATCTGCGGGTGGGCCGCTACACGAGCCCGCACCTGGAGAAGGTCACCGAGCGCATCAGTCTGGATGGCCAGCCCGTGGCGGACGAGACGTTCGTGCGGATCTACGGGGAGATCGCCCCGTACCTGCAGCTCGTGGACAACGAACTGGCCGAGCGCGGGGAACCGCGGCTCACGTTCTTCGAGGTGCTCACCGTCCTGGCGTTCGCCGTCTTCGCGGACGAACCCGTGGATGTCATGGTCCTGGAAGTCGGGATCGGCGGCAGCTGGGACGCGACCAACGTGGCCGAGGCCGCAGTGTCCATCGTGACGCCCGTGGACCTGGACCACACCGAGATGCTGGGGGACACCCTGCAGGACATCGCCCTGGAGAAGGCAGGGATCATCAAGCCGGGCGGCTTCCTGATTTCCGCCGCACAGGACCCTGTGGTGGCCCAGATTCTGCTGGAACGCGCCCAAGAGGTCGGGGCACAGTTCCGCTTCGAGGGTGTGGAGTTCGGTGTGCGCGGCCGCACCATTGCAGTGGGCGGACAGATCATGGCCGTGCAGGGACTCGCCGCAGAATACATCGACCTGATGCCGCCCCTGTTCGGGGAGCACCAGGCGGAAAATGCCGCGCTGGCGATAGCCGCGGTGGAGGCTCTGCTGGGCGGAGGAGACAAGCCCCTCAACCAGGAACTGTTGGTCGCCGGTCTGGGTGCAGTGACCTCTCCCGGTCGGCTGGAACTCGCGCGCAAGGCACCTCCTGTGCTGCTCGATGCCGCGCACAATCCGCACGGGCTCAAGGCCTCGGCCCAGGCCGTTCGGGAATCCTTCACCTTCGCCAAGCTCAACTTGGTGGTCGGGATCCTGCGCGAGAAGGACGTGGAGACCATGCTCCGGATTCTCGCCGAGGAATACAGCGAGTACGAGCTGGAACTGTGGTGCAGCCACTCTCGGTCCCCGCGAGCCATCCCACCGGAGGAACTCGCAGAGATCGCCGCGGACATGGGCTTCGACGAGGACATGGTGCACGCCGAGGACCGCCTGGACGATGCCATTGCCTCCGCCATCCAGGATGCTGCCGACCGCCAGGAGTTCGACGGCGCAGTATTGATCACCGGCTCGGTCACCGTGGTGGGTGAGGCCCGTGCGCTGCTCGGACTCTGACAACCGCCAGATTGCCGGGAGGAACTGAGCATGGCAAAAATGACCAAGGCCCAGCGCGAATGGCGTCCGGGCCAGAAGAAACCGCGTCGTTCCATCAAGGCGATGTTCGCGGTGTCCGTTCTGTCGATCGAGGCGTTCATCGTCTTCTTCGCAACCCTGGCAGCATTCGGAATCATCGCTCGGGACTGGGGAACCACTCAGCAGTGGTTACTCGTGGGCGGCGGAGTGCTGCTCACTCTGGTGTTCCTGCTCGCGTGTGGCATGGTGCGCAGGCCGGGCGGCTACGTGATCGGTTGGGTCCTGCAACTGGTGCTGATTGCCACGGGCTTCCTGCTCCCGGCCATGTTCGTGATCGGTGTGCTGTGCGCGCTCGCGTGGTGGTACGCCGTGGTCAAGGGCACCACCATTGATCGCGAGAACCGTGAACGAGATCGACTTCAGGAACAGTGGGAAGCCGAGCATCCGGAAGAACGCGCCTGAGTACCCGGGCCGCGGTCCCCGGCCGGTAGGCTTGTCGCGGTACCCCTGACGAGATCGAAATCAAGGAGACGTAGATGACGGAACGCACCCTGGTGCTGGTAAAGCCCGACGGCGTGGAGCGCGGCCTGACCGGTCAGATCCTCGCCCGCATCGAAGCCAAGGGCTACAAGATCGTGGAGCTCAAGCTCGTGCAGGCCACGCGTGACATCCTCGAGAAGCACTACGAGGAACACCAGGGCAAGCCCTTCTTCGAACCGCTGGTCGAGTTCATGGGATCCGGTCCCGTGGTCGCCGCCGTGGTCGAGGGCAACCGCGTGATCGAGGGCTTCCGCAGCCTGGCCGGTTCCACCGAGCCCACCACCGCACCTCCGGGCACCATTCGCGGTGACCTGGGCCGCGACTGGGGCGAGAAGGTTCAGAAGAACCTGGTGCACGGCTCGGATTCACCCGAGTCGGCAGAGCGCGAGATCGGCATCTGGTTCGCCTGATCGGCTGACCTGCTCAACCAACGACGGCGGGGTGAGACTGGAATTCCAGTCTCACCGCGTGTCGTACGTGGGTGAGTAGACCCGTCAGCGAGCTATGTGTGGGTTACGGGGGCGTGGGCCATGGGCCGACCGTGAGCATGGCCGTACCCGTTGAGCGGGGATCGCGGTGGGTAGCGCTATGGGCGATCCGATGTCCTCGAGGGCCGCCGGGACATATTTGGCAGAGTGTGGCGCTGTGAAGTGCGTTTTCGAAGCGGACTTCTCCCCGACATGTCACCGGGTACGATCCTTGGCCCGAGATGTAACTCCCGTTACGAACCTGTGCCTCACATGTTGACGAAGCGCGAACATGTGCCCTGGATGTCACCTCGGTGCGCACTTTGGCGCCCGACGTCGTTCAGTTACCCCAAGCCTCAAGACCGGCGCCACAGATGACCGCACCCAACAAGACTTTCGAACCCACAGACATGCGGTGTTTGGCTTGCGCCCTACCTCACATCTGGTGTGTCGGTAGAGCCCTTGGAGGCCTACTACAAGGTCCCATCGGCCCCTGAGATGATCTGGCTGGTCCTAACGGCGCCTCATAGCTCTGCCGATCGTCAAGCGCCCGGGGCGGACACGTTTCGATAGATGACCGTTGACCATCACAACACGAAGATGACGGTTAAACGAAGATCACCGTGGAGAAGCGGATGGCGATGATGCCAAAGGCAATCACCAGGATGCCGATGGAAATCAGCCAGGCCCACGCGGTGGAGTGGCCGGCTTCGATCATGCGGTCGCCGAACATCCCGGCGCGTGCGTTCCGTGCCGTGGTGTGAACCAACAGGATGGTTTGAACGCACCACACGATCATGCAGTAGAGGCACAGCGTGTTGATCTCGAACGTGGTCTGCCACCACAGCCACAGGGTGAACACGGAACCGGCCAGGATGCCCACCCAGATGAGCCACCAGTACCAGTTGGCGAAGCGCGCGCCGGCCAAGACCGCCAGAGCCAGGGCAATGACCACGGCGTAGGCCACGATGCCGATGAACGGATTGGGAAAGCCGAAGAGTTCCGCCTGCGGGGTGCGCATCACGGTGCCGCACGAGAGCCACGCGTTGATATCGCAGCTGGTGCGGTGACCGGCATCCGCGTAGATGGCCAGGCGTTCCATCACCAGGGTCGCGGAGGCTCCGAAGCCGATGATCGAGAGGATCAGAGCGAGAATTCCCCAGCCCCGGTCGGAGGGAGTGCTGTGCTGACGGTCCATGGTGTTTGTTGAGCTCACACGCCGATGCTAATCGACCCGGCACCTCGGGCGATGTGGTCTGCCGCACACGTCAATCCTGGGGTGAGTCTGCGTACTGTGAGATACTTGGCAACGGTCGGTCCCCAGCCGTACACGGGAACCGGTCCGACAGGACCTCCGATAAAGAGCGGATGGACCCGCGGCTCTCAACAGATCGAGCGCGTCCGTCCGGAGAAAGTTCGCGATCCTCTAGGGTCAAGCGACTCGGACATCCGTCGGCCTGCCAGCAGCGCTCTAGTCAGTCAGCGCACTCGGTAGGTACCACAATGACTTCCGGCGGCCGCGTGGTTCCCCCACCGGTTCGATCGACCGAGATCACCTCGGACCCGGGTGCGGACGGTGTTCCGAGCAGGAGTGTATCCACACATGGAATCCGAACAGGACAACGCGGAACAGACGACGCAGGAACAGGAATCTGTCGCGGAACAGCAGAACCCCGCCGAAACTTCGGAGGCGGAAACCACTGCAGAGCAGCCCGTTCTTGAGCAAACCCCGACTGAACCCCAAGTCGACACCCAGGTAGACGACGAGCCCGAGATGCTCTCGCAGCCCGCCGGTACCGATGTCGACGACGATGCGGAACAAGCCGAGAGCACCGCAACTCCCGCCGACACAACCTCGGAGACTGAAGCTCCTGGCGGCAATGCCCCGGCTGATGAGGCGCAAGCGTCCGACACCGCTCCAACCGCTGAGAGCGGCGAGTCCGAGACCACGGAGACTCAGTCAGCCGAGACGGCAACCACCGCTGAGACTGCTGAGTCCTCCGACGAAGAGACCGCCGAGCAGGCCAACAACGAGTCCGAGACTTCTGAGTCCAAGTCCAACGAGTCCGAGACTTCTGAGTCCAAGTCCAACGAGTCCGAGACCTCCGAATCCGAGTCTTCCGAGTTTGAGTCCGACTCCAACGAGTCCGAGACCACGTTCGACCTGGGCGCCGGCCTGATGTTCCACGCTCCCGATCCGGACGAGATCCGTGCCGCAGCCGAAGCTGCCGCCGCTCGTCAGCGCGAGGCCGCCAAGGAACGCGACGCCCAGCGCCGTCAGTCTCGCCAGCAGGATGACGATGATGCGGACGAGGACGATTCTTCGGGCAACGTGACGAGCCGTCGCAGGCGCCGTCGTCGTCGCGGTGACGTGGACATGGAACTCGTGGACGAGGCCGATGGCACCGTGACCCGTGTCCGGGCACCGCGCGTGTCCGAGAGCGGCGCCGGTGAGGTGACCGGTCTGAAAGGTTCCACGCGGCTGGAAGCCAAGAAGCAGCGGCGTCGTGAATCGCGTCAGTCCGGCCGCCGCCGCCACGTGATCACCGAGGCAGAATTCCTGGCCCGCCGCGAATCGGTCGAGCGCAAGATGCTGGTGCGTCAGAAGGAGAACCGGATCCAGATCGGTGTCCTCGAGGACGGCGTGCTGGCCGAGCACTTCGTGTCGCACACCCAGCAGGATTCGCTGATCGGCAACGTGTACGTGGGCAAGGTGCAGAACGTGCTGCCGTCCATGGAAGCCGCGTTCGTGGACATCGGCCGCGGCCGCAACGCCGTGCTGTACGCGGGCGAGGTCGACTGGGACGCCGCCGAGCTGGGCAATAAGCCCCGCAAGATCGAGAACGCCCTCAAGTCCGGCGATCCCGTTCTGGTGCAGGTCACCAAGGACCCCGTGGGTCACAAAGGCGCCCGCCTGACCAGCCAGGTGTCGCTGCCGGGCCGCTACCTCGTGTACGTGCCGGGCGGTTCGATGACCGGCATTTCCCGCAAACTCCCGGACGTTGAGCGGCAGCGCCTCAAGAAGATCCTGAAG
Organism: Kocuria atrinae C3-8; assembly: GCF_000286355.1. Classification (GTDB taxonomy): domain Bacteria; phylum Actinomycetota; class Actinomycetes; order Actinomycetales; family Micrococcaceae; genus Kocuria; species Kocuria atrinae_A. The sequence goes on from NZ_AJXN01000130.1 coordinate 9,160, forward strand.
GACCGCTTGCCCGAGGGCGCGGGCGTGATCGTGCGCACCGCCGCTGAAGGCGCCTCCGAGGAGGAACTCACCAACGACATCAACCGGCTGCGCTCGCAGTGGGAGCAGATCCAGGAGAAGGCCGGGTCCACCAAGACCCTGGCTCCCGAGATGCTCTACGCCGAGCCGGACCTGACCATCAAGACCGTGCGTGACGTCTTCAACGAGGACTTCACGGCCATGGTCGTCCAGGGTGAGCAGGCCTGGGACAACATCGAGGCCTACGTGACCTACGTGGCTCCGGACCTGTTGGACCGCCTGCAGCAGTGGACCGATGACACGGACCTCTTCGAGTCCTTCCGCGTGGAGGAGCAGATCCAGAAAGCCCTGGACCGCAAGGTCTACCTGCCTTCCGGCGGCTCCCTGGTAATCGACCGCACCGAGGCCATGACCGTGGTGGACGTCAACACCGGTAAGTTCACCGGCTCCGGCGGCAACTTGGAGGAGACGGTCACCAAGAACAACCTGGAAGCTGCGGAAGAGATCGTCCGTCAGCTGCGGTTGCGCGATATCGGCGGCATCATCGTGGTCGACTTCATCGACATGGTGCTCGAATCCAACCGCGAGCTGGTGCTGCGTCGCCTGGTCGAGTGCCTCGGCCGGGACCGCACCAAGCACCAGGTGGCCGAGGTGACCTCCCTGGGCCTCGTGCAGATGACGCGTAAGCGCATGGGCACCGGCCTGCTCGAGGTCTTCTCGGAGCCGTGTGAGGCGTGCGCCGGTCGCGGTGCGATCGTGCACGACCACCCGCTCAAGGGTCGCGCGGGGGATTCGGGTCCGGATCACCGCAACAACCGCAACGAGCGCAAGCGTTCCAAGCACAAGCAGCAGAACCAGGCGGTCAGCAGAACAACCAGCAGGACAAGTCCAAGAACTCCGGCAACGGTGGCAATGGTTCGGACCACGGCAACGGCAACGGCCACGAGGCAACGACCAAGAGTCGAAGGCCCGCGCGGAGGCCGCTCGCAATGCTCTGGCCAGTATCGCTGCGGCATCCCAGCACGACGACGACGCCGCCGCGGGTCACCAGGCGACGGCCAGTCCGGTGATCGCTCCGGCGCCAAGGACCAGTCGAAGGATCTGGGCAAGGATCAGTCGGGTTCTGAGCAGTCGGATTCCCAGGACAACCAGGATCACGGGGACCAGGACGGCGACCGCCGCCGCAAGAAGCGTCGCGGCAAGCGCAGCCGCGGCCGCGGTCAGTCGGGTCAGGACGGACAGGGCAACGACTCGCAGTCGAAGGAATCCTCGGATACCGCTGGCCAGGATCGTGACCGTGGTTCGGAGGACAAGGGCGAGAGCCACTCCTCGAGCCTGACCATTCACGGCGAGGTCATCGAACTGCCCCACGGCAGTGGTTCCCAGGATGAGCAGCCGGAGAGCGGACAGCAGTCACTGACGCTGGATTCGTTGACCGCGGCGTTCACGGGGGAGCCTGCTCAGGACTCTTCCCAGGACTCGTCGAAGGAACAGCCCTCGCGGGGTAACCGCCGGAGCCGTTCCCGCAGGGCACAGCGTGGAGCCACTCATGAATCCCGCCAGGGGACCGAGAAGTCCACTCCGGATTCAGCCGAGACCGCAGATTCGTCGAACCAGTCCGGTGCGGCGCAGAAGGCCGAGGCGCCGTCGGAGTCGTCGTCCGGCCAGTCCGCCGGGACTTCGGCTCCGAAGCAGGAGTCGTCACGTCCGGTCGCGGCACCCGCTGCCGCAACCGAGACCAAGCCGACCACGCGGCGTCGTTCGCGCCGTGCTTCCGCGCCGGCGGCGGCCCCGGGAACGGCCAGCGTGCAGAAGCACGAGCCGGTCAGCTCCACGGACGCCGTGAAGCGGTTCACCGCGGACGCGTCCAAG
>NZ_AJXN01000131.1 GCF_000286355.1 Kocuria atrinae C3-8
CACGCCCACACCACCCGGCGCACCTGCACGCCACGGGCCGGGACGTTCGACGACGCCGCCGCGTCAGCGCCGTCGTCCGTCGCCCTGTCGAGCACGCCCTGGAGATCGGACTGGAAGAGCTGGAAGTCCGGGTACGTGGGGAAGGACTGATCGTAGAAGGGCGGGCCCACGGCGTAGGACTCGAGGTCGTGGTTCTTGGCCTTCATGGCCACGTTGACCAGGGAACCGATCGAGGACTGCGGAATGTCAGTCTCGATGATTTCTTCACCCGAGTTGGCCAGATCCTCGAACTTGGTGGCCACATTGACCGGGTTGAGCTGCTTGAGCATTGCGGCCTGAACGCAGCGCTGGCGCGCCTGCCGGTCGTAGTCCGTGGCACCTTCGCGGGAACGGGCGTACCAGAGGGCGTGGTGGCCGTCCATGTGCTGCACGCCGGGTTCGATCCAATCGAGGATCGGGTTGGGCAAACCGGTGTCCATGTTGGTGCCACCGCCCATGGGCACGCGTCCGCCCACGTCCAGGGTGATGCCGCCCAGGGCGTCCACCAGGGATTCGAAACCGTCCATGTCGATCAGTACGTAGCCGTGGATTTCCAGGCCGGTGACGCCCTCGGCGGCGTCCTTGGTAGCCTCAGCGCCGGGGTCGGCCACGTCCGGGTAGCGATCCTGGTGGTTCTGCATCACATCCGTGTAGATGGCGTTCATGATGCACTCGTCGCCACAGCTGAAGCCGCTGGGGTACACGTCGTTCATCGGGGAATCGTCCGGGAACGGCACGTTCTGCAGGTTGCGGGGCAGAGAAACGGTCACGGTGCGCCCGGAATCCGCGTCCACGCTGAGCACGGTCATGGAGTCGGGGCGGCGGCCTTCACGGTCATCACCGGCGTCGCCGCCCATGAGCAGGATGTTGTAGCGGCCGTTGTCCGGGGCGAACGGTAGACCTCCGCCAAAGATGTTGGACACCGCACCACGAGCCACTGAGACCAGATGAGCGGCGTAGCCCAAGCCACCGCCGGTGATGAGCATGGCCAGAACGGTCACGATGACCACGGCGCGGCGAACCTTGTCGCCCAGAAGGCCCGGTCTGATCAGGCGGAGCGTGTCGAACCACAGGAATACCCAGCCGATAGCCAGTCCAATGAGTCCGAACATCAGGAGCCATGACGTGATCGAGTTGGTGAGCAACCAGATCAGCGCGGTCTTCCATACGAGCCAGAGCACTGCGGAGAAGAGAATGAGCGCCCACACGGTCACGGTCACGCGCAGTGCCAGCCGCCCCAGGCCTTTGCGACCAGCCACCAGCTGGGCCGAGCCGGGAACCAGGGCGGTAGCCCCCAGCAGCCACCACGCACGTTTGGTGCGGTCCGCGGGTGCCGCGAACTTGGGGTTGATCAACGGATCGGCCACGTTGGAGCGCTTCTTGCGCGGGCCACTACCGGGATCGCGGGTCGCGGAAGCACCGTGGAAGGTGTCTTCCGCGTAGCCCTCATCCGAGTGGGGGGCTCCGGCCGTGGGCGGGTAGGGGTACCCCTACATCGCTCGAGGATGATCCGTTCACGTGCAACTCCGTGCTGATGGGGAAGGCGGTGTTGCGGCCGGCTCACGCGGGTGATTACGGGAACCACGCTGACGCGAGTCACGACGCACTGCGGTCATTGTGCCGCTCCTGGCTGAATCCCGGCCGAAAATCGGTCGGCCGGGAGAGTTCTACTCCTGGGTCGTGGCGCCTCGCAACACGGTGTCCCGCAGCGCCTGGCCCTTACGATGAGCGGTCTCGGACAACTCCCGGGCAAAGTTCTGCAGATTGTCCCGCAGGTGCTCGGCGGACGTGTCGGTGGCAGAGGCCAACACACGTGCGGCCAGCAGACCAGCATTGCGCGCGCCCCCGATCGACACGGTGGCCACGGGGACACCCGCGGGCATCTGCACGATCGACAGCAGCGAGTCCATGCCGTCCAGCGTCTTGAGCTGAACCGGCACACCGATCACCGGCAGGGGCGTGACCGAGGCCAGCATGCCCGGCAGGTGTGCCGCGCCGCCGGCTCCGGCAATGATCACGCGCAGACCGCGTTCGTGTGCGGTCTGCCCGTAGTCGAGCATTTCGTGCGGCATGCGGTGTGCGGACACGACATCCGCCTCGTACGGAATGCCCAACTCTTCCAGGGCTTCTGCGGCCAAGCGCATGGTGGACCAGTCGGAATCTGAGCCCATGACCAAGCCCACGATCGGGGCCTGCGTCTGGGTTAGGGGAGTGGCGCCCACGTGGGGTGTGCTTTGCCCTCGGACTGGATGTGGGTGGGTTCTTCCGAACGATCCTCGCCGTCGCGGATGATGCCCGCGGCACGCGTCGCGATGCGGCGCAGTTCGGCGGTCTCATCCGCGGAACCGACCACGTTGACGTGACCGATCTTGCGGCCGGGACGCACCGACTTGCCGTAGTTGTGGATCTTGGCGCGCGGCTCGGCAGCCATGGCGGCCGGGTAAGCCGCGAAGAGGTCCTGATTGTCGCCGCCCAAGAAGTTCTTCATCACGGCAACATCCGCGTTGAGCTCCGTGGCACCCAAGGCCCAGTCCAGAACGGCACGCAGGTGCTGTTCGAACTGGCTGGTTACGGAGCCGTCCATGGTCCAATGACCGGAGTTGTGCGGGCGCATGGCCAGTTCGTTGACGGCAAAACCGGCGCCGTGGCCGGGGGTCTCGAACAGCTCAGCCGCCATCACACCGGTGACGCCCAGTTCCTGGGCCAGCATGATCGCCGCTCCCGACGCCGCCGCAGCAACTTCCGGGTCCAGGCCGGGTGCCGGGGCGATCACTTCATCGCACACGCCGTTGACCTGCACGGATTCCACCACGGGCCACGCCTTGGTTTCCCCGGACGGTGTGCGTGCGACCAGAGCGGACAGCTCACGCGTGAACGGGACGGCTTCCTCCGCGAGCAGGCCGTCCTCGGAGGCCTGGGCGAACCACGCCGGGACCGGATCCTGGTGAACGGCCTGAGCGTCGTCGAGCTTCAACACGCCCTTGCCGTCGTAGCCGCCGCGCGGCGTCTTGAGGATCAAGGGCCAACCCGCGGTTTCACCGAAGGCCAGCAGCTCGTCCGCGGAACGCACCTGGGCCCACTGGGGGTTGGGCAGGCCGAGCCTCTCCACGGCCTTGCGCATGACCAGCTTGTCCTGCGCGTTGACCAGGGCGTCCGGACCAGGTTGCACCGACACCCCGGCCTCCTGAAGGGCACGCAAGTGCTCGGTGGGCACGTGCTCGTGATCGAAGGTGACCACATCCACCTCTGAGGCGAACTGCCGCAGGGTGTCCAAATCTTTGTAGTCCCCAACGGGGGAGGTGCGGACGGCGGCCACGGCCGAAACGTCCGGGCCTTCCGCCAGGACGCGTAATTCCACGCCCAGCTCGGTAGCGGCGGGTGCCATCATGCGGGCCAGCTGGCCGCCTCCGACAACACCAATGACAGGACCTGTAATGGGGAAACTCACGTTCCCCAGAGTATCGCCACAGCGGGCCACCAGCTATTTAGGAGTAGGATGCACCTCAATATGCGGGTAGATCACGCGTCTCTGCGGATCGCCCATGGGCGTGCAGTAACCAGCGCGCGTGACTTCCCCGAGCGACGGAAACCGAGAACCATACGTGAATAGCATCATGGAACGCGCTGACGCGCTGTGGCACCTGTTCGTCAAAGAACTCATGAAGTTCGGCGTGGTAGGTGCGCTGGCGTTCGTCATCAACGCGACGCTCACGTGGATCCTGATGCACACCCCGTGGTTCGAGGACAGCCACATCAAGGCCAAGTTCGTTGCCACGGTTGTGGCCATCCTGTTCTCGTGGATCGCCAACCGATTGTGGACCTTCCGCGAGAAGCGTCAGGACAACAAGCGCCGCGAGTTGATCCAGTTCCTGGTGGCCAACGGTATTGGCCTGGGTATCGAGATGGGCTGTTTGTTCTTCAGCTACTACGTGCTGGGACTGCAGTCGGCCACGGCATCCTTCATCTCCGGCACGATCATCGGCACCATCCTGGGTACGATCTTCCGTTACTTCGCCTACCGCTTCTGGGTGTTCCGTCAGGAACTCGACGAGGACCCGGATTTCGCCGGCAGCCGCGAAGAGGAGTTCGCGTTCATCACCGGTCAGATCCCCGTGGTGCACCGCAAGGAGGAGACGCCCCCTACGGATTCCGACGCGCCTTCCAAGCGCCATTCGGATTCGGACGCTCCTCCTAGCCAGGTCTGAACCGGATCTGATCGGCTGAACGGGGTCTGACCGCTCGGCCCCTCACTCACCCGACAGCGGGACCGCCTTCTCCTGCGCCAGGACATCCGGCGTAACATCCGCCGAATTCGCGGCCAGCAACACGGCACCATCGCGCAGTAGAACCCCCAGCACGGTCAGTAACGCGCGTTCGTCCCAGCCGTCCTCCAGCGGCAAGTACACGGTGTGGTCCTCGATCGACGACGCCGCTCGCACGGCTTCCGCGAGCAGGTCACCGTGCGAGATACCTGCCTCTGACAAGGCATCATCGCCGTCCTGAGGTTCTTCCATTCCCATGTACACGTCCGGAAATGATCGGACCTCGGCACAGAAGTCGATGGCCGGACCCGGAACCGGTTCCGCACAGGCGAAGGTGAGCGCGGGGGTTGCCACGGCCAGGACGTTTTCGGCGGGAACGTCGGCATTGAAATGACCTTCGAGTGCTGCGTGGACGGCGGCGTCGTCGGCGGAATTCTCACCGAACCGGACCGAGGCACCCACGCGAAGTGCGGCGAGGGTGAGAACACGAGTCGCCAGTGCTGGCGCGGGGAAATGGTGATGAGCTGCCCGGATTCAACATCCAATTCGTCGACCAAAAGGCTCGCGGATTTTTCGACCCAGTTGACGAGAACGCGCCCGGAAAGTTCCACGCGTTCGGCTCCGTCACGCCAGATGAGCGCGGGAGTGGGGCGTTCGGAAAGCTGCTCCAGGGCCTGTGCAAATGTGGCCGGTGTGCGTCTCACGCGGAAACTCCTTAGGGTAAGTGACGGTCCTTCGACCACACTGACGGCACGCCGGTCAAATCTGCAAGTCCGCTAAACCCAGCTTGACTCAGCGGGACTTACACGCGTGTAATTAGGGGGTCCGCTTCGGGCCAAGCGGACCAACCCTTCGCCTGGAGCGGTTGGTACCCCGCGGCCCAAATGGGCAGGTCACGGGCACCATATAGCTTTTGCGTCGGACGGAAGGACTGACATGGGAGAGGCCGCACGCCGCCACTTCAACGATCACGAGGACACCGCCGAGCAGGGCCGTGCAAATGCGCACGAGGTGATCCCCGCTGATTGGTTCGTCGATCCCGTGGATCAGGCACGTGGCGGATCCGCCATGGAAGTCACCACCCTGGACGATCTCGCAAGCGCCTTCTTGGCCGCACATCCCGAATCCGCCGGCGACGTGATGTTGCGATCCGATCGCCGCAAGGCCAACGATTCCGAACCCGTGGCGCAGACCCCCGCGCAGCCGCCGGTTCCGCAGAACCTCACGGACGTGGACGTTCACGACCCGCAGAGCGTGGATGCGTCCGTGTGGCAGGCGGTTGCCGGCCTGTACTCCGTGAGCGAGGGCGACGCCGAAGGCGAACTCGCCTGGCAGACCGACGCTCTGTGCGCACAGACCGACCCCGAAGCGTTCTTCCCCGAAAAGGGCGGCTCGACCCGCGATGCCAAGCGCGTGTGCGAGGCGTGCCCTGTGAGCGGCGAATGCTTGGATTACGCGATGTCCAACGACGAGAAGTTCGGCATCTGGGGCGGGCTCTCCGAACGCGAACGCCGCAGGCTGCGCCGCCGGGGACGCTGAGCAAGCGCATGAGCGAAGAACTTCCTCAGCGCAGCTGCAGTCGCCAGACCTGTTCCCGGGCCGCGGTCTGCACCCTGACCTACGTGTACTCGGACTCCACCGCCGTGATCGGCGCGTTGTCCGCCCGTTCCGAACCGCACGCGTACGACCTGTGTGCTTTTCACGCTGACCGGATGACCGCCCCGCGGGGTTGGCGTGTGGTGCGTCTGGAATCTCCGGACGGCTGGAACCGCGACGATCTTGACGCCGTGGTCGAGGCCGTTCGCGACGACGAGCCGGCCGCGCGACGTCGTCCGCAGTCGCCTCAGCGGCCAGGAATGCGAACCCCCGGTCGAGTATTGCGGGACGTTTCATTCAATCGTCCGCAGGCCGAAACGTCCGGCGAAGAACGGTCCGAGGGCGAGCGAGAGGTGAAGCCCCAAGCCGCACCGGAATTCAGGTCCGCGCCCCTGCCGTCGAACATGCGTCGGGCCCACCTGCGCCGCCCGTAATCCATCCGAAGTCAACTTGTTGTTGGGCCGGTAACCGGGCAGTCTGGGTGAGATCCAGCCACGCGAAGTAAGGTTCTCCATGGCCCCCCAATCCCACCGCAAGAGCACGTGGCGTTCGCGCGCCATCACCGGTCTGGCGGGTTTCAGCGTGCTGGCCCTGGCCGCGTGCGGTACAGGTTCCGGGGGCGACGGCG
>NZ_AJXN01000132.1 GCF_000286355.1 Kocuria atrinae C3-8
CAACGTGGCCCGCACCGCCATGGAGAACGGCTGGGCCGGCGTGATCGTCAACGCCCCCGTGCGCGACCGCGTGGAACTGGGCACGCTGCAGATCGGCGTCAAGGCGCTGGGCACCAACCCGCGGAAATCAGAGCCCAATGACTCGGGCGAGACGGATGTCATCGTGAACTTCGGTGGGGTGACCTTCCGCCCCGGCAAGACCGTGTGGGCAGATGAGGACGGGATCCTCGTGGAGCGGTGAGATTACCCGTCTCAGGAACCGAATATTTCAGGACTGTGGCCCCACTTCGTGTGAAGTGGGGTCGCAGTCCTTTTCGGGGGAGTCGCCGCTCAGCGGATCTTTTACGTGGGTCTCAGTTCTTGGCGGTGAAGCCCGAACCGTCCCAGGTGAACTCGGTGGTCTCGCCGGTGTCCTCACCGTCCGCGTTCATCTTCTTCTGAATGATGGTGGGCTCACCGGACTCGTCGATCTTCAGATCAGAGTTCACGAACGGAGCCTCGATGCCGCGGACAGGGGGCATGGTGCCATTGGAGTCGTAGCCCTTGTCCGTGGGGCTCAGGACGGTCACGCCGTCGTCGTAGGAGAGGTATACGTTGCCGTACTTGTCCACGTTTGAACCGTTGGCGAGCTCCCAGGTCTGGCCTCCCAGAGCGGGAGACGGGCCGAAGTTGACCTCGGTGCCATCAGCATCGGTGCCCACGTAACCCACGGGCTGACCGTTCTGGTAGAGGGCGTACGAGGCCTTACCGGTGCTGGGAGCTGCACCCTCCGGGCTCGTGACCTCGTGATAGGTCACGACTTCCATGGCACCGAACTTGGGGTGCTCCACCGGAATGCGTCCGGTTTCGGTGCACTGGCCCGCACAAGGGTCGGCTACTGCGGGCAGCTGCTCGCCGCCATTGGACTGCTCACCGGTTGCGGTTGAGGCCGGATCCGCGCTGGGTGCAGCAGAATCGGTGCTCTGCGGTGCTGTCTCCGTGCCGGACCCTGAGCGGTTTGAGCCGCGGGGCTGGTGGTTCCTTCCGAGCTGTCGGCTGCGGGGGTTGCGGTGGCCTCGGTATCGGCCTGGCCGCAGCCCACCAGCAGCGGGATGGAGAGAGCAGTTGCGGAAATGACAGTAGCTTTCTTGTTCATGATCCTGACCTCCTTGGAGGTGGTTGCCGTTCAGGTCACAACCCACACTTCCCGGAGTGATTTGCGAATGCAATACGTCGTGACGGAATCGTGACCTGGGCTTCAGTCGTCACAACGGACGCGGGGGAGCCACGTTCCCCATGCTGGTGCCTCAGTATGCTTCTCCCCAGAATTAACCAATGCAAACGAAAAACCCCGGTGGGTAGTTCATGTATGAACTATCCTCCGGGGCGGGTGCCGCGGGCTCGCCAGGCGGGCCGAGCGGCGTCGTCGTGCGGGAATCCAGCTATGCCGGAGAACCCGAGTGAAGGCTACGAGTAGTCGTAGAAGCCCTTGCCGGATTTCTTGCCCAACTCGCCGCGTTCGACCATGTCGCGCATGAGCTGCGGCGGTGCGAAGCGGGGGCCGAGCTTGGATTCGAGGTACTCCGCGATGCCAAGGCGCACATCCAGGCCCACGATGTCCGTGAGCGCGAGCGGGCCCATGGGGTGCTTGTAACCGAGCACCATGCGTTGTCGATGTCCTCGGCGGAGGCCACGCCTTCTTCGACCATGCGAATGGCCTCGAGGCCCAGCGCAACGCCCAAGCGGGAGGAAGCGAAGCCGGGAGCGTCGTTCACGGTGACCGGGGTCTTGCCAATGCCGGCGACCCACTCGAGGGTCAGCTTCTGCAGCTCATCGCTGGTCTGCTGACCGATCACGATCTCCACGAGCTTGGAGGCCGGAACCGGGTTGAAGAAGTGCAGGCCACAGAAACGCTCGGGGCGCTTGAGCTCGGCGGCCAGCCCGTCCACTGACAGCGAGGACGTGTTGGTGGCCAGCCAGGCGTTCTCGGAGAGGTTCGCCTCGACCTGCTGCAGCGACGAAACCTTGAGATCCCAGATCTCGGGAACGGCCTCGATAACCAGCTCGCACTCGGCGAAATCGGAGTGCTCCAGGCTCACGGAGAGGTTCTCGGCCCACTTGTCCAGGTTGCCGTCGATCTTGCCCCGCTCGAGCGACTTGGCCAGGTCGGATTCGATGCGCTCCTTGGCAGCCGCGGCCGCCTGGGGATTCGCCTCGACCACGGTGACGTTGGAGCCGGAGATCAGGAACGCGTGCGCGATACCCGCACCCATGCGGCCACCGCCCAGCACGCCGACCTTGGCGGGAACAGTGCCCTTGGTCTCTTCGCTCATTTCTTGTTCTCCTTCTTCCGGTCCAGGAACGCCTGCATCCGGTCAAACTTGGCTTGGGATTCGAACAGGATCGCCTGCGCGAGTTCATCCACGTGAGGGTGGGATTCACGCGGCATGTGGAACACGCGCTTGGACACGCGCACGGCCAGCGGGTCCTGCTTGCCGATGCGGTCGGCCAGTGCGTGCGCGGCATTCACCAGTTCAGCCGGTTCGTGAATTTCGGTGATCAGGTGCGCGGCCAAGGCTTCTTCAGCGTTGAGAATGCGCCCGGCCAGCACGATCTCCTTGGCCACCGGCTCACCCGCGAGTTCCTTGATGCGCCACAGCGCCCGCCGCGGCGATGATGCCCAGGCCGGTTTCCGGCTGACCAATCTTCACGTACGGGGTTCCCAAGCGGAAATCCGCGGCCCACGCGAGTTCCGCGCCGCCACCCAGCGCGTAGCCGTCCAAGGCCGCGATCACGGGCATGGGCAGCTTGGCGATCCGGTCGAAAATCTGCGAATTCACGCCGCGCAGCGCGTCCTCACGACGCCGCTCGCGCAGCTGCGCGATATCCGCACCCGAGGCGAAAATCCCCTTCCCGTTCACTTCCGTGCCGGACAGGATCATGATTTTCGGGTTGCGTTCCAGGTAGCCGCACACGGTGTGCAGCTCATCGACCATGGTCTGGTCGATCGCGTTGCGCACGTCCGGGCGGTCCAGGATCACATGCAGGCGATCCGGGGTTTCTTCCAGGCGAATGGCGGTGAAGTCACCCTGCAGGGTCTGGTCCTCGCCGTTCGACGACGTCGCTTGTTCGCTCATGCGCGCGTCACACCTTCTCCACGAGCATGGCGGCACCCTGGCCAACGCCGATGCACATGGTGGCCAAGCCCTTGTCCGCGCCCTCGCGTTCCATGCGACCCAGCAGGGTGATCACGATGCGCGAGCCGGAGGAGCCCAGCGGGTGGCCCAGAGCGATGGCGCCGCCGTCGCGGTTGACGATGTCCGGGTTCAGGCCCAGGCGGCGGATCGAGGCCAGGGACTGGCTGGCGAACGCTTCATTGATCTCGGCGGCACCGAGGTCATCCACGGTCCAGCCAGCGCGCTTGAGAACCTTCTCCGTGGCGGGGACCGGGCCCAGCCCCATGATCTCGGGAGCCAAACCTGCGGAGGCGCCGTCGATCACACGGCACGAGCCTTCAAACCGTACTTCTCGATGGCGCTCTCGGAAGCCACGATGATGGCTGAGGCGCCGTCGTTGAGGGATGAGGCGTTACCCGCGGTGACCACGGAACCACCCTTGACCACGGGGCGCAGCTTGGCCAGGACATCCGGGGTGGAGCCGGGGCGGGGGCCTTCGTCGGTATCGACACTGTGACGGCGCCTTGCGGCCCTTGACCTCGACCGGCACGATCTCGTCCTTGAAATGACCGGCCTCGATGGCCTTGATGGCCTTTGCGTGGGACTCGGCGGCGAATTCGTCGCAGTCCTCTCGGGAGATGTTGTCCACGCGGGCCACTTCTTCAGCGGTCTCCGGCATGGAGTAGGTGGCCTTGCCATCGCGGGACAGCGGGCCGTCCTCGAACTTCTCGTTCACGAAGCGCCACCCGATGGAGGTGTCGAAGGCTTCTCCCGGCTTGGCGAAGGCGGTCTTCGGCTTCTCGACGACCCACGGGGCACGGGACATGGATTCCACGCCACCGGCGACCACGATGTCCGCGGCGCCGGACTTGATCATCTGCGAAGCATGGTGATCGCGGACATGCCGGATGCGCACAGACGGTTCACGGTGATGCCGGGAACGGTGTCCGGGAATCCTGCCAGCAGCCACGCCATGCGGGCCACGTTGCGGTTTTCTTCGCCAGCTCCGTTGGCGTTGCCGAGGATGACCTCGTCAACGTCTGCGGGATCAATGCCGGCGGCCTCGACCACGGACTTGATACACAGGGCGGCCATGTCGTCAGGACGAACGGAGGACAGTGCCCCGCCGTAACGACCTACAGGGGTTCGAGCCCCTCCGACTAGATAAGCGTGCGGCATCGAGGACATGCGGACTCCTTCGCAGGGGCAATAACTGACCGATCGTTCATCTAAGATTCCACGATTTTGTGAGCTACGTCAATACGCTCGGCCAGGTTTGTGGGTTTGGGATTCTTAGTGTGCTCGTACCCATGGTGCGGGCAGGAGCTGAACGATCAGGGAATGCGACGTGGCCGGACCCCGAGGGATCCGGCCACGTCAGCTATTCAGTTGAGTGTGAGGGGTGGAGCCTTAAGCGCGGTGCTGCGGCTTGTGGGCTTCCATGTCCTCGGGCAACACCGGGGGAACTTCTTCGCCCGGGTGCTTGGCGATGAACTCCTCGTGGACTTCCTCGATGTGCAGGTCGCGGCCCTGATCGGACTTGCGAACGAAGCACACGGCGGTGAAGGACACTGCGGAGAGGAGAGCGATGTAGAGACCGATGGTCCAGGATTGGCCGGTCTCGTTCAGCAGAAGTTGGGCAATCATCGGTGCAAAGGCGCCGCCGATAATGGAGCCGAGTGCATAGCCGATCGAGATGCCCGAGTAGCGGACGCGTGCCGGGAACATTTCCGCGTACATTGCGGACTGCGGGCCGTAGGACGGGCCCAGTCCGATGGTCAGGATGAAGATTGCGGCGGCGAACAGCGGTAGCGACGCGGTGTCCAGCATGAACACATGGGGATGGCCCACAGGATGATGAACCGTAACCGAGTTGGAAGGTTAGTTTTCGCCCGATCTTGTCGGACATCCAACCGCCGAGCATCGTGAAGATCAACCAGCCCACACCGCCGATCAGTGACGCGACCAGGGTTTGAGATCGAGGCATACCCAGGACCGTGGCACCGTAGGACGCGAAGAATGCGATGACCAAGTAGCCGGCGGCGTTGTTGGCTGCGAAGATCAGGGCGGCCAAGGTTACTTCGCGCTTGTTAGTGCGGAAGAGCTGACCCAGCGGAGCTGAGGACTCCTTGGCACGCTGCTGCATGGCCACGAACACAGGGGATTCGTCCACCGCGCGACGGATCGCGTAGCCCACACCGATCAGCACGATCGAGAACAAGAAGGGAACGCGCCAGCCCCAGGACTCGAACTGTTCGGCCGTGAGCATGGAGGTCAGACCGAACATGAACAGGGTGGCCATCAGCATGCCCAGGGGTACGCCGATCTGCGGGTATGCGCCGAACATGCCGCGCTTGTGGTTGGGTGCGTGCTCCACGGCCATCAGGCGGCGCCGCCCCATTCGCCGCCGGCGGAGAAGCCCTGCAGGATGCGAAGGCAAATCAGGATGATGGGTGCGGCGATGCCGATCTGTTCGTATGTAGGTAACAGGCCGATCAACGTGGTGGCCGCGCCCATGCCGAACAAGGTCAAGACGAGCGTGATCTTGCGGCCGTACTTGTCACCGATATGACCGGCGACGATGGCACCCAGCGGACGGAACAGGAAGCTGATGCCAAGCGAGGCCCAGGCGACCACCTGTGCCAGGCTGCGTTGTCCTCGCCAAGTGGATTGAAGTAATGCGCGGCCAGGATGAAGGCGGCGGCCTGCGCGTAGATGAAGAAGTCGTACCACTCGATGGTGGTTCCCACCAGGGTGCCGGCGAGAACCTTGCGCTCTTCGCGGGACATGGTGTGCGCCTGCTGCTGTGCGGGCGGTGAAGCTGCGTTAGTAGCCATGGAAGCTCCAGGATCATGAGTTGCGCGGTCCGGGCCCGGCAAGATCTGTGATTACTGACCGAATGGTCGTTGGAATAGATAGTACTGGTGATCGTGACTGGCGTCACTAGCTGTGCAGAAAAAGTATCAACCGTTTACAAAAACTTGTCAAAGGTTTGACAAATGAATTTTCGGTCTGCGTCTTAGGGTGCTGCTGACCAGTCCGTTCCTTCGGCCGCGGTTCCGGGCGCGTTGGGGGCCGAGCCATCTCATCCCGACTTACTGCACGGTAGGCATGGATACTCTGCAGTATGGCGGCATCAAATGGTTGGGGAGGACCTGCTCCCGCGTTCAGATTTCGCAACCCGGCTCGATAGCTCCGGCCAATCGGCTGGTTAGCCCAGCTGTCGGGCCAGCCAGTCCATCCACTGTGCTCGACGATGCGGTTCTCTTAGGTCGTCCCAGGTCAACACCCGCACCTTCCATCCAGCATCCCGGAAGCGTTCGAGCCTGTAGTTCTCGTCCCGGTAGATCTGAGTGTCGATCGCGTGATCATTGCTGTTGTATTCGAGGGCCGTGCGCTTGCTGACCCAAGCGAGGTCAGGGAATCGTTCTCGGCCATCCAGCATCACCAGCGGGTTCATGCTGGGTGGAGGGAAGCCGTTCTTGAGGACCAGTAATCGCGTCAATGTTTCGGGCGAAGACCACGTACGTTCACCGCGTGGTTCAGGAGTCTGGCGATTCGACAGACGGAACGCGAGCGCGGGGGAAGCAGGGAGAGGGCCCGCGTGATTTCTTCGCGATCGAACGGTTTCAGCCAAATCTTGGTGCTGACTTGGATCCGGTGCGCCAGCAGGTAGTCCAAGCAGGCAATGATTCGCCACGAGGACAGGTAAGGGGCGGCCACGCTCAGTGCTTCGACCGGATGGGTGAGGGCGGACTCCGACGGTCCCAGGTACGGGTTCAGTCCGTAGGTCTTGGTCAACGTGGCACCACCCAGCTCAGACTTGGGTCGGCGATCTCTCCAGGCCAGGTGGGGTGTGTCCATGGCGCTCGCAAAGGTGCGTGCTCGCGGAGGCGGTTCGTGTCCGAGTGTCGGATTGACCCAGTGTTGGGTGGAGTCGACGGGCAACTTGTACAACCGCAATGCATGGAGGCCGGTGATCGGCAAGCTTCTCAGGCCCTGTCGGAAGTGTCGCTGCAGCAAGACAGCCAGCATCGCTGGTTCGTAATGCTCCGGCTTGCGGAACCAATATCCGCGGGTCAGGCGCACCATGTTGGGGTCCGCGTTGAGTTGAGGAACGCGCATACCCCAGTCGACCGTTGGCAGGACATCTGGCAACGGGTCGAGACTCAGCACGCGGGCGGCTTTCATGACCGCGACTGTAGGCGGTCTCGGGGTTGGTCAGTCCGGGTTATCCACAGGTGACCTGCCGACTCGACTCACTCTCCTTGCGAGCCCCGCCATTTCATCCCGCTTTACTGCACGGTAGGGCGGCTTACTTTGCAGTAAGGCGGCATCAGGTGGTTGGCCGCGATAGGGCGGCTGGGTCAAGACGTTGGGCGGATCGGGTGGCCCGGCCGCACCGGCGGGCGGGGTGGTCC
>NZ_AJXN01000133.1 GCF_000286355.1 Kocuria atrinae C3-8
CAACACCGCCAGACCCCACCACCGGCAATGAACCCCCACCCCCAGACACGACAAAAGGGCCCCGGAACCATAAAGTTCCAAGACCCTTCTGTCATCCATCTACCGACTCATCTGTCAACGATGACCCGACTCAGGACATTGGCGGAGACGGGGGATTTGAACCCCCGATTACCACCCTGCAACATGGCTACTTCCTTGCAATTCCGGGGAAGTTACGTACCCGGACATAACCACAAATCCGGGGTTATGCGGGCAGAATGTTGCGGTATTTGTTGTTGCGTTTCGCTCCCGCCCACGAGAGCAATTGCCCGTCCACCTTGACGCCGGGCCTCTGCGCCCCCCGTGGGGTCAACCGTGCTGGGCGCGACACGGCCCCCACCATGCGGGCGTGCACCACGAACCAATGGGACAACTAAGGCACAGGCAACCCAACCAGGGAAGCCAAGGGTCCAGTAAGGAGAACACCATGACCCGCAATCAGTACCCCACCCACTACCGCGTGAACGCCACGGGAGAAGTCATGCAAGCAGTCGGACGACACGGATCAGCCGGCGCACCTGAGTACCGAAGCACGAGCGACGACCTCAACCTATGGGTAGTGTCACTGCTCGACGGAACAACCGGCGAGATCCGCACCTACACGCTCGAATCACTCGAACCAATCGAGAGCTAATCGAGCATCCGAGCAGCCCACTTGCATTCAGTGAGTGGGCTGCTCAGTAAACCCGCCGATTATCGCGTACACCAGCCGAAGCTAAAGCAACCGACAGCGGAGACCTCAGACAACCCTAAAGAACGTTCCCCCTAGTCAGAGCAGGGGTAAAACCATAAGACCGGTGAGGTAAACCCTGGGGGGAGGAGGAGGGGATGTCGGAGGCAGGGCCTTCACCCCACGTGGGGGAGGCATCCCGGACCCCCTGAATCGCTCGGCACCCAGTGGTGGGCCTCGGTTGACTTGAGGGGGTCCCGGTTGGGACTTCCCTCCCCCTTGTGGATCAGCCCTCCGACATCCACTCCCTACATACTCGGTTCCCACACCGCGTTACATGTCGTGTCGTCCCTTGTGGTGCAGGGGTCGTGCTGTTTACAGTTCGCCGGTTACCGGAAGTCCCACACGAGCGTCGGCGTCGCCTCGGAGGAGGTTTGACCTGCGAGGTATTCCTCGACAGTTTTCTTCCCGCGGCGACTATTACAGATCCGATGAGCCACTTGAAGCTTGCCGTGGAGCCCGTTCGGTCCTGATGTCGCTACGGCGTCGAGATGGTCTGCTGACGGCGCGAGGTTGCTGTTAGGGTCCGCGTCCCAGTCGATGGGCTTGCCGCAAAGGTGACAGGCTGCGCCCGTGGCTCGGGCTCGCGCGAACAGTCTGGCTTTGGCTTCGCGGTAGCGGCGGTGTGTGCGTTCGGTTGTCATGGTGCTCCTTAAATGCGGATAGCCCCGCACCTACCCGTGTGGGCAGGTGCGGGGCGACTTCATTGCTTAGGCGGCGGTCGTCATGCGGACAACGCGAGCGGGGTCAGCGAAGCCCCAGGACGCGCGCATGGTGGTCTTGACCGACAGGCGGTCACTGGACCAGAACGGAGCGTCGGAAGTTTCCACCGTGGCGTCCTTGCGGACCACGCTGATGATGGAAGCCGCATCGACGGCGTAGGCAGTACCTGCGGGCAGATCCGGGACCACAATCATGGGGAGCCCGTTGAGGAGCGTCGCACCGGGCTGCGACTGTTCAAGTAGATTCTGGTTCGACCCGGTGCCGGTCTTGAGCGTGGCGATGGTCAGCGCGTCCTCGGCGCTCACGAGGTAGGCAGTGGCGGATCCTCCGACGTTGGCAATGGAGTACGCGGCAGCAACGAAGCTGTCCAGGTCTGCGAGGTCCAGCTCAGCCGTGGTGACTCCGGTGAGACCCGCCAGTCCGGTCGGCTCGGGGTTACTGAGCGTCGGGACGTTGGTCGAGGTAATGAAGGACTCGTCAAGCTGAGCACGAATACCACGAATCATCGACTGTCCGAGTAGTTCTTGTGCCGCGGGGTCGGAATCCTCGGCCGCTTCCTTGGTCACGTTGGAGAGTGCCGCGATCTTCCCCGGTGTGATCACGACATCACCGACCGAGATGCCGGTTTCGGGGATCTCAGCACCCTCAGCCACCCATGCGGCGGAGGCTTCCTGAGTGAGTCGCGGGAAGCGAATGGAATTGTTACCTGTGACAACCGTCTTGGAAACGGCCGGGTTGAGAAGAATTGACGTTTCCATCAGCGGCTGAATGAGAAGATCCTGAGCTACTTGCTCGGGGATGATCGCTGATGCGTCGGACGTAAATAATGTTGCCATGTGAAAAGCCCTCCTTGGGCGGAATGTTTGAACAATTGTTGGTGTCTTGTTCTGCTTACTGGGCCGATAGCCGGATCGGTCTCTGTGTAAGGTGCTGTCCGCCTGGGAGAGCTTGAACTGTATTTGATTGTGCCGGTTGTCCGCCTGGGATTTCCCGGTTGGTTCAATTATAATGGAATGCAGGAAAACCCGCCACGTTTACACGACGTCCGTGGCGGGTTTTCTCACGCGTTACTTCTTACGGTTCAAAACTTGGCCCCATTGGGTGCCGCCTTTTCGACCGCTGTTTTTCCAGTTGGGTCCGAGCATATCAAGGGCGTTTTGTGCTGCTTCTCCGGGTGCGGTGCTGTTCCGGTAATTGCGAACGGTCCCGAATCGTTTTTCCGTGGCTTCGGACGCTTCACGGAGCCGGTGGAAGTCCACCGTGCCATCCTCGGTGATGTCATCGAGGGTGTGCCCCGCTGCGGTGAACGCATCCAAACTCACTTTGGTGTGCTGCTCTAAAAGCTGGGCGAGCATGCCGTTTTTGAACTGGTCGAGCTGCGTCGCCAGGGTGTCCCGCTCGGTCTGCAACGCATCGGCCCGCTCGGTGGCTTCGCGGGCTGCAATACGCCGTTCGGCAGCTTCCTGGCGTGCTTTCTTTAGCGCGGTGGGCTCGTCGTCGTCCTCCGCGTCCCCAGAAACGCCCTGTGCGTCGTTCTCCGGGGTTTCTACACTGTCTGTGTGTGTTTCCCCGGCGGTGGGGGTTTCGTCCACCTCCGAGGCTCCTGCGGCCTCCTGGGCCTCGGTTTCCTGATTCTCAGTGTTGTTTTCCGACATTACTTCCGTCCTTCGATGTCGTTGCGGTTCGCGGTGGCCACGATTGCGGCCGCGATTTTTTCTTCATCGAGGCTGCCGTCCCTGCGTAGGAACTTCCTCGGGTCGTGGTCCATCCGGAATATCCCGGGGTCCACATCGGTCTTGTAAAGCGTCCTCGCAATGAATTTGTCCTGTTCCACCGTGAGGGCCGGTTTAGACCGGGAAACAGGCTCCTGCAGCGGTTGCTGGTAGTTCCGTGCCGCATGTTCCAGTGCGCCGGCCATGACACCCTCGCTCGGCACTTCGGGATACACGATCGGTTCCGGTTCCATCGGCTCCGCAGGCTCAGTTGGGATCTCGGTCATTGCCCCACCCGACCCTCTGCCAGTGCCCTACGAACACGGCGTTCGGTGTCGTCCCGGTCCATCGCCTCATCGTCAAGGGCCCACGCACGGAATGTCGGAACCTCCAGCCCATGTAAGCCCACAATGAGGGGTTCAGCTTTCGCCGTCCATGCGAGCACGCGGTGGACTCGTTCGGTCCCGTCGTTCTTGTACTCACGAACCACGAGCGCGGAATCAATATCGTTCGTCACTGCTTCTCCTGAATGTTGTTATTACTCGGATGGTTCACCATGGTGGTCAGCCGGGTGTTCTGCTCGGTCAAAAGGGAAACCTGCCCGCCAAGAAAAGCCGCCCGGTGTTTCCAGAACGCGAGATCCTGACTAGCCTCTGCCAGTTCTGCGGCGTGGGCTTTACGCTCCCGCTTCACCCGGCTCTCGATGATCTCGTTGACTTTCTTCTTCTGTTCCGGGGAGAACTTCACGAACTTCGTGTTATTCATTGCTCGCCTCCAACCTTTCAAGATCCTGGTCAAGCAGTTCCGAGAGTTCGTTGGCCGCGTCCCATGCGTCCTCCCGAGACAACCAACACCAATGCCCGTTCGTAGACTGGATCCGGTAACCGGGCTCAGAATCGCTCAACCCATGCCGCCATTGGTAGCGCGTCACGAATTTCATTTCATAACCTCCAATTTGTTTTGAATGCCGCCTAGTTGTCGGCGTATTTCGGGTAAACAAAAGGCCGGGATGAACACCCGGCCTTCCTTCGATTCGATCAACACACCGCGTTTGTTCTTCAACATTCCCGGGGTGAGTTTGATTAGTCGCTGCTCGTCAGACATTCCGCCCCCGCCTCGTGTTCTTCCAGGAGGTCCACCATCGAATCGGTTAGTTCGAGTACGTCCTCGAATGCCACGAACGCCCGGAAGCCCTCAGGCGACCGTAGGGCGATGCCCTTAGCAACTACCGCGCCGCCCGGGCCCCGCCAGTCGTAGCGAGATGCCGTCAATTTCCTTGGAATCGCCATTTCAGTTCCTTGTCGTGTTTCGGAGCGCGTTCAGTTCCCGTGCCAGGTCGTCACGGACGCGCTGTAACTGCATGTTGCGGGCATCGAGGGAGCGCACAAGCTGCTGGAGATCCGCCTTGGTTTTCGCAGTCTTGAGCATTTCCTCGACACGGTTCGCGTGGAATTCGCCGGGGTCAGTCATGCGCTTCCCCCTCCGTTGTGACCCCTGTGAAGGGGTGTCACATTTGACACAAGTGACACATTCCCCGTGAGTAGCTCATCCCCATTCGTGACACTTGTGACACTTGTGACAGGGGTATACAAGCCACGTTTCGGGTTATCGATACGCCCCGCGTCCGTCGCCTACGTAGGTACTTGCCCACGGTGCCAGTCTCCAGATGCAAGAGAGTTTCGATGTCCTTGCGTCGGATGCCCTCCGGGTGGCGGTTCACGACTGCGACCAATTCAGCCATTTCGTCACCCAGTCCAGCAGTTGCACGGCGCTGTTCAACGGCCCGCGCTGCCTCCTGCAGAGTCGACCCGTCCAACCGCCACGAGCCGTCAGTGAGAGTCACGGCGTATTCGCCCTCAACTGCGTCGCGGCTCGTGACATTGAGAGTCGCCCCGTCCGCGTGACGATCCCGCCGGAGCACCAGAATGCTGTCAGCGGCACCCGCGAGGCCCTGCGTCCCTGAAACGCTGTCCAAGAAGTCGGAGGCCTCGCCCTTGCGCGTGTGGTGCACGATCACGAGTGACGACCCTGGGCGGGCATCCACGAGATCCTTGAGGGCAGACATTTGGCTGTAGTCCTTGCCGTACGCGTCGTTACCGCCATACACGCCCCGAATTTTCCCCAGAGTGTCCAGAATGACCAGTGGTTGCTCGTGGGCGTGACGGTCCAGGAATGCGTCAATGGTGGCCACCGCCCCTGCCGGGAGATCGGTCATGAACGTGAGCCCTGCGGGGCCTTGCTCGACGCCGATGGTTCGCAGACGGGACAGCAGCCGGCGTTTGCCGTCCTCCAGCGCCAAGTACAAGACGGGGCGACGGTCCACGCGGATACGCCCGAACGCGTAGCCACCGGATGCGGCCGCGACTCCAAGCCCCAGCACCATCCACGACTTACCGATCTTCGGTGCAGCCGTGAGCAGAGTGAGGCCTTCAGGGATAACACCGGGGACCACGTATTCCACTGCCGGGAACTCCTGGGCAGTGAGCCAGTCAGCACCAAACGCCCCGTCGAGGGGATCTGGTTCAGTTTCAAAAGTCACGCGGCTCGATCCTCCTGCTGTTGGAAAAGTTCTGCACGTTCGTCGTCGGTCAACCACCGGCCGTGCTGCTCAACTGATGCGGGACGCGGGCCCAATCGGTCACGGAACGCCTCGATGCGGGCACGCGTGTAGTCGTCAAATTGCATGGTCGCGATTTCCTTGCCGTGGCCCATGCCCACGACGGTCCCCGCGAAGAACGCTTCCCGCACCAGGGCGGCGGGGTGCTGTGTGTAAAAGATCCCCTGTTCAACGGCGTCGCCGGTCGGGGGCTGTTGCGCGCAGACGTGGCACGAAATGTGGTTCGACAAACCACGCGGCGTATGGGTATGCTCAGATTGTTTGAACATTTTTCGACCTCCAACGGTCTTTAATCGGAAATTGACCAACCCAATCAGTCGAATTCCGAGTTGACAGTGACCCCGCACCTTGCCCGGTGTGGGGTCACTTTTGATTAGAACGGTTCCGGGCCGAGCACGGAGAAGACCAGGAAGGCCACGAGCAGCGGATAAACAGTGACAGCGAGGGCGAGCACCACGGGCGCAATGCGGGCCTTCACAGGGCCACCTCACGGCGTGCAGCGGCCACGGCTGAGTGGACCCGCAACACCTGGCACGCGAACGGAACCAAGTCCTCAAGCGGGATTGTGTGCCCGTTGCTGTCGCGGATCGTGACGCCCTGGCCGGGGGTCCAGTCAGTGAAGATCGCAGCGTCGCCAACGGTCGCGCTGGGGCCGTCCCAGTACAAGATGGACCCGTCCGCGTCGAGTTCGGGGCTCCACCCGGCCGGGGCTGGGGACTGGTAGAATTAGACATAGCGAACCTCTTACTTCTGGTAGGTGTTTCGTTCTGAAAGGTGAGAATTCGATTTCTCAGAGACCCCGGTTTTTGCTTGGCGGCTGGCCGGGGTTTCTTCATGTTCGGGGCGATTGGTGTCGTGATAGTCGGGCATGGGATCTTGGACGGCTCCGCGTGCGTGGGGCTTCATTGCATCGACTCCTTCAGAATGTTCCTGATCGCGGCCCGTGGTGTGGGGTCGTTGTAGGTGGTGCGGTCCGGTGTCCAACCCTGATCCGGGCGAACCCCGTCCATACGGTCAAGCGCGGCCTTAGCGAGCGCGTCGGCTTTCCGCTTCGAAAGGTTGAGCCGTGACAGCTCGTACTCGTCTGCGCCGTCCAGTTCTAGTTCTGCGCGGAGAACCACGGCCTCAGCAATCAACGCTGCGCGGGTCTCCATGAATCGTGTGGGCACGGGGGATGTCCTTTCTGGCCCCTCGACCTTCAGCACCCGGTGGTGCTTGCCGTGGCGTCCACGGGCTTTGTGTGCTCTGTCAGGCTGCGGTGCTGACCGTGTGCTCAGACATGTACGCGTCAACGGCCTCCCACGAGTAGAGAACCCGCCGCCCAAATTTCACGTAGGGAATTCCCCGGCCCATGTAACGGTCGTTCGCCAACGACTGCACGGTGGTGTGCAGGTGTTCGGCCACTTGTCTCGGTGTGCCAAATCCGGTTCTGTTGGTCATTGCTTCCTCCCAATAATCTCTGTCGATTGTCCAAATCATGTGGACATAACTGATGTTACCACAGGTTCCGCGAGTGCAATCGATCTGGCATGATGAAATCGTGAGTGCATCGAAGAACCCCGAAATGATCGAGGAAGAACAGTTCCGCCTTAACCTGACCGCCCTGCGGAAGCAACGGGGCCTATCCCAAGGCAAGCTCGCGGAACTCATGGTCGCTGCGGGCTGGGACGACTTCTACCAAGCCACCATTAGCCGCATCGAGAAGGGCACCCGGCCAGTTCGTTTAGGTGAAGCCCGAACGCTCGCAAAACTACTCGGGGCAGACGTCGCTTCGATGCTGTCCACCAACGCACTCCAACAAGCCGAACGCCAAAGCCGGATACTCCTGGACCAGTTCACCGCCACGTACAAAACTGCGGTGGAGGCGATCAGCGATCTGGAAGAACAGCGAGAGCCATTAGATGAACAGGTTCAAATCTTGACAGCATTGATCGACCAGGAAACCGAAGCATCTGAAAGCGTGGGGCGAAGTCGAGCCGTGGCATGGATGGCCAGTAACGCCCTAAGTCGAACCGCGGAAGACGTCGCGATCCACGGCGTTCACCGGGCTCATGGCCAGGAAACCGACGCGGAAGTTCACGCCCCTACTGTCGACAAGGACTACGTTGCCCAGGAAGCAACGTACGGATACCAGGACGATGGCTATGGCGACGCTTGAGGCCTATGAGGTGAAGAAGGGTCGGAACAAACGCGAGCGGCAACGCTGGCGGGTGATCTACCGCCGGCCGGACCACAAACAGACCACCAAGAGTGGATTCACCACCAAGCGCGACGCGGAGCAGTTCGTGAACACGGTGGAAGTCGCCAAGAACCGCGGCGAATACATTGATCCGGGGAAGTCTCGAGTCCTGGTGGAAGATCTCGCGGAGACCTGGCTCAAACACAAGAAAGCCACCACCAAGCCCAGCACATTCCAAACCTACGAATCCCGGTGGCGCATCCACGTAAAAAACCGCTGGGGGCATATAGCAGTGTCCAAGGTCCGCGCCTCGGACGTCCAAACCTGGGTGGCCGAGCTGCACGCCGGTAAACCCGGTGCCACTCCCCCACTGAAACCATTGAGTGGTTCCCTGATCGCGGACTGTTTCACTGTACTCAGCGGTGTCCTCGACCTCGCGGAAAAGGATCGATCGATCCTCACAAACCCGCTGCGCGGCCGCGTGCAACTCCCCCGGCGCAACGAGCAACCCAAGATCTACCTCCAGCACCATGAAGTGAGGGCCCTGGCGGACGCCTCCACGCACCCCGAGATCATCCTCACATTGGCTTACACGGGTCTGCGGTGGGGCGAACTCACCGGGCTCAGGGTCAAGCACATTGAACACGCCACACGGCGGATCCGCGTCGATACGAGCATCACAATCCTGCGCAATGGTGAAGTGAGTGAGACCGCGCCCAAAACTCACGAGCGGCGCGTGATCGTGTTCCCCGCGCTACTGTCGGAGATCCTGGCGGAGCAATGCGCCCGGAAGCACCGTGACGAGTTCGTGTTCAACTCCCCCAACGGCGGGATGTTGAAACCGCCCAGCTCTCAAACAGGGTGGTTCGGCATGGCGGTAAAACGCTCAGGGCTCCCGGGCCTCAGCCCGCACGACCTGCGGCACACAACGGCATCGTTGGCGGTGTCGGCTGGGGCGAACGTGAAGGCGCTGCAGCGGATGCTGGGGCACGCGTCGGCAGCAATGACTTTGGACCGATATGCGGATCTCTTTGACGAGGATCTCGTGACCGTGGCGGATGCCTCGATGTTGCGGCACAAGCCAAGGCAGCATGAGCGGGGCACGAATGTTGCGGAATTGTTGTTGAAACCAGGTTCCAGACATGAGTAAAGGCCCCTACTTCCCTGCAATAGCAAGGAAGTAGGGGCCTCCCACTTGGCGGAGACGGGGGGATTTGAACCCCCGGTCCGGTTTAATCCGGACCCTTCATTAGCAGTGAAGTCCATTCGGCCGCTCTGGCACGTCTCCACGTTGTCATTCCGTTCGGGACAGGCCCGGCAAGAAAACAACGAAGGTTAGCTTATCGGTCACCTGAGCCGCGGGTCAAAGCCGACGCCGCTCGGGCACCTGTTCACACCGGTCAACGACGGCGCCCGCCGCCTTGCGCGCGGCGGTACAGCTCGGTCAGTTGGTCACTGACCGCATCCGATCCATACCGGGCACGAATGTCCCGCGCCATCTCGTCCGGCGTTGCCTTTCCGGGATCCTGACTCAGCTCCAGGACGGCCCGACCGAACGCCTCCGGTGTTCGTTCAGAGACCATGCGGCCGTTGTGCTCCGTGATGAAGTCTCCCTGCCCTCCGCGGTCACCCATGATCACGGGTCGGCCGGCGGCCAGAGCTTCGGCGGCCGCAACGCAGAAGGTCTCGGATTTGGATGGCAGTACAAAGACAGTCGATTCCGCGAGGTCCTTCCAGAGGTCCTCGGTACCGCGGAACCCGCGGAAATCCACGTGATCCCCGATTCCGAGCTCACGCGCCCGTTGCTGGGCTTGCTCCCGCACGGGGCCGTCACCGTCCCACACGAGCGAGGCATCGTGGCCTTGCTCTCGTAACCACGCCACGGTGTCCACGGCTACCAGCGCACCCTTGTGCTCGGTGGCGGCACCCACCCCGATGAGGCGCAGAGCGCCGTCGTCGGGAAGTGGCGCGACCTGCGGCGCGTGATCGACCACGTTGCCGATCAACTGCGTGGCTCCCGGGCGGGCGAACTCCTCGAGTTTGCGGGTCATCAAGGTGCTCACGCCGGTGACGACTCGAGGTAGGCGCAGCACGTGCCGCAACCACGCGGTGCGTTCCCACAGCTGATTTACGTGCCCCGGGAACAGGACTCCATTCCAATGCTCCGTGTGCACCCACGGCGTACGGCCCACGACCGGCGCAGCGATGAGGGCCGATGAGAAGGCCATGGTGTGCACGACATCCGAGAACCGCGCCCACGTCCGGATCTCGGCCAGCGCTTTGACCATGGTGAGTGGCTTGCGAGGATCGAAGCCCACCCGGGTGACCGCAACCCCGTCGTAAGTTTCCTGGGTGACGGGCGAACCGTCGAGAAGCTGGACGTGGATCACGTGGACGTCGTGGTCGCGGGCGATGGCGCGCACGTGCCGCGTGATGAACGGCGTGCGGAAGGGCGCGTCGTGCGTCGGATACCACGTGGAGACCACCAGAATTCGCATGGCCCCACTGTACCGAGCGTGTGTTTTGCACTGCCCGGTACCTGGACTGCGCGTGCCCATCAGGCCCTTGACGGCCCCTTGTCCTAGACTCCCAATAATGACCACGCCCGCTGCAGCTCCCCGCGTTCCAGGCCGGTGGCGGCGAATTCTCTTCCCGCCGCCCAATCATGAAAACAAGGACAACCCCATCGGGTCCGCGTTCGCGCTGACCGTGATCGCCGTGTTCGTCCAGGGCCTCTCGCGTTTCGGCTACAGCTTGCTCATCGGCAACATCCTGGGCACCGAGAAGCTGGGCCAGGTCAACCAGGTCATTGCCCTGGGACTGTTCCTGGTGCTCTTGTGGCCCCAGGCCTCGGGCACCGCGGCGTCCAAATACATTGCGATGGCCCGGGGCAAGTCCGACGCCGATCAGCAGGCGTCCGTGGCGTTGTACACCTCCCGCAGCGCGTTCGTTGGCATGACGGTGCTGTCGGTGGCCGCCGTGTTCATTGCCATCTACGCGCAGGAACTCCCGCTCAGCTATGCACTGTCCGCAGGGTTACTCGTGATTGCCCTGTCCGCCTACAACTTTGTGCGCGGCGTGCGCACGGGCAACAACCAGTTCGTGACCACCACGTTCTGGGACTGCATCAGCTCGTTCATCACGCTCACACTGCTGCTCGTGGTGCTCCTGGCCGAGCTGAACCCGCTGCTGTTGCTCCCGCTGTGTCTCGGCTACCTGATCTACGCCATTCCCGCATGGCCCAGGCGCGGTGGCAGCAAACTCTCGAAGCCGCTCAAGCGTGAGCTCCTCAAGTTCACCGCGTGGGGATCCATCAACATCCTCACGGCCGCGGGTCTGCTGCAGTTGTCACTGATCATCGGTGGCAATTACGACAGCCAGGAAGCCATCGGCCACTACGCCGCCGCGTTGACCATTGCGACGCCCGCCAGCATGCTCTCCTCGGCCATGATCGTGGCCCTCTCCCCGTCGGTGGCGCGCATGTTCAGCGCCGGGGACATGGCAGGCATGAAGACCCAGTTGGACTCGATCATGCGCACGATGGTCCTGGTCTTCCTGCCGATCTTTGGTGTCGGGATCCTGTGGGCCGAGCCGCTCGTCATGGTGCTCTACGGCGCTCGCTACGAAGAGTTCGAAGGCGCGATTCCGCTGCTGATCGTGTTGTTCTTCGCGGTCTCCACCACGAGCTTCAACGCCGCCAATTCACGTCTCAACGGTGGCGAGCACTGGGGCGTACGCGCACTGGCCATGTGCAATGCGACCGGCATGGTCCTGGGCATCATCGCCATGGTGTGGTGGGGCCCGAGCTGGGCATGATGGCCGCCGCTATCGGTTACCTGATCGGCTGCATCATCAGTTCCACGGTTCCCCTGATCATCGTGTGGGTTCACGACCGGATGCCCTGGACCGGCGTGATGATCCGGATCCTGACCGGTTATGCCCTCACGCTGCTGTGCCTGTGGCTCACGTACCGCTACGACTCGCTGCTGGTCACGATCGGTGTGACACTGGCCTTCCTGTTGATCTGGTGCGCCATGTCCTGGCGCGACCTGGCCCCCCGCTTGCGCATGGTCACTGGCCGCTTCAGTAAGAAGTAGTCAGGAAGAGTTCCCGGTTAGTTGCCCCCGCGCCGCTTGGCGATGCGGTCCCGCGCGCTTTGGGCGGCAGCGGCAGCCATGAACCGTATCGGTGCGTCGCGCCCCAAGACGTGGGCCGGCTTGGCGGTGAGAATCGCGCCCGGGCTGGCAAAACGACGTCGTGCGTCGAGCGCCGCCTTCAGCTGGCCCTCATCCGGTGCTTCCGAAAGCAACAGGTCGATGACGTGCAGATCCGCCTTGGAAACGTCGCCCCGCGCACCGGGCACGGCACCGAGTAGGCGAGAAAGCCCGTCGCGTGTTCCTTGAGCTTCGTCCTGGGACCAGCTCCCCGCCTTGAGATGTGCCGAGACAGCCTCGAATACGTTGATACGAACCACCTTGACGACGAATGCCCGGCGCAGCTCGAGCGCGGCTCCCTCGAACCACGGTTTGTCCAGGATTCGCACGGACGGTTCCAGCTGGGCGCGGACCGGTGAAGGGGTCTGAGACACGCGATCGGTGGCGTCCGCGTGCATGACGTACGTGGGTTCTCCGGGGGCATAGTCGATCCTGGCCGCTCCCGCGTACAAACGCATGACGAACGCTTGATCCTCACCGGTGCTCGTCCCGAAGTCGAATTCGCTCCGAGCCTGCGAACGGTCTCCACCCTTTGCAGCCCGAACACCGAGGCCCGGTAGACCAGGCGGTCGGCAATGGGATCCAAGTTGGAGGTGCGCCCGGGACGAATCACGGGCGTGATGTCCGTGCGGCCGTTACTGTGCTTCAACCACGGGATGACCATGTCGCTGTGGCGCTTCTCGGCAATCTTGACCCAGCGGGAGACCGCGCCGGCTGGTAGCTGTCATCGCTGTCCAAGAAGCAGATGTACTTGGCATCGGTGTGCTCCAACCCCGCGGTCCTGGGGGCTGCGGCTGTGGTTCCTTCGGCTGGAGCTTCAATGATTCTGACGTGATCCAGTTGCTCTTGGGTCAGCATGCCCCGGACCTGCTCCGTGGACAGGTGATGTGCCACCACGGTGATCACGTACTCCGCCGCGGAGAGCGGCTGAACGCCTCCCGCGCGGAATCCACTGCACGACCGAGCGGCCGTGAGAGTGAATGAACCGGGATCACGACATCCACGAGGGAACGAACCGATGATTGCTGCATGATCAGCAGAATAAAACAGATTTCGGCAAATCAGCTGTGCGGCCAAAGCGAATGGCAGAACATTTGTGGCGCCCGCTAACCGCAGCTCACGTGCGGCAACGGTGAGGGTCCAGCGGCTGTCCACGAGATCGTCCACCAACAGGATGGACGGCTGCGGTTGTTCCCGTAGCGCCTGCGCGATCTCGGGCGGAACGGAGAACCGGTCCCACACTTCCGCCAGGCGATAGGCGCTGTTACCGCCGTGACTGCCGCGCGGAACATCCTGGTTGAGGCGCAGCGTCCCTAGGAACGGCAGGTGCCCGGCCGCGGCCAGTCCTTGCGCCAGAGAGGACACCAATTCCGGTCGCGACAGGGACGGCATGGCCACCACTGCGGTGGGGCGGACGGACCAGTCCCACTGGGCTAGAACCCCGATGCACGCACGCCCCAGGGCCGCGTCCACAGTGGCGTCCATGGGCTGGCCGTTGTCATCGTTGCGGAAAATCTCTCGCAGCCGCTGGCCCCAACCCAGGTCGGTGAGTCGAGCCAAGGACCTGCCGCGGTCCGCCCGTTCTTCTTCCGGGATCTTTCCCTTGACCTGAATTCCGAGTCGGTCCATGCCGCTGGGCCACTGGGCCCGCGGCTCCAACGGGGCGCCCGCTCGGTGCAGGGCGCTGTCTGCCGCGGCAGACGCCTCCTTATGCACGGTGGTGGCGTACCAGGCACCCGCACACACATCGCAGCGGCCGCACGGTTGAGCGGTTCGATCGTCCAGTTGCGCCGCCAAGAACTGCATGCGGCACTCGGTGGTGAATTGATAATCCATCATGGCCTGCTGCTCAGCGATGCGGGCCTTGCGCACTCGGTCATAGCGAGGGGCATCGTATTCCCACGCTCGACCCGTTGATTGCCAGCCGCCGGAGACTCGTTCCACGGCACCGTCCACGGCGAGCACCTTGAGCAGCAACTCCAGCGGCGTGCGCTTGATGTTGACCCGAGTTTCCAAAGCGGCGACCGACAGCGGTCCTCCGTGTTCGGCCAGCGCTGTGAGCACGGCCCCGGATTTCTCCTCCGTGGGCATGGATGCCGTGGCGAAGTACTCCCAGATCTCGCGATCCTCCGCGCCCGGTAGCAGCAGAACATCCGCACTGTCGGTGGCGCGACCGGCGCGACCCACCTGCTGGTAGTACGCGACCGGGGATGACGGTGCGCCCAGGTGCACCACGAATCCCAGATCCGGTTTGTCGAACCCCATACCCAGCGCGGAGGTTGCCACCAGGGCCTTGACCTGGTTTTCCTTGAGGGCGGTTTCCAGTTCTTCTCGTTCGGCGGCATCCGTGCGACCGGTGTAAGCCAGCGCAGAGTGGCCGGCTTCGGTCAAGGCTCGCGCGGTGTCCTCCGCCGCGCCAATGGTCAGTGCGTAAATGATGCCGCTGCCCGGCAGCTCGTTGAGGTGTTCGATCAGCCACGCCAACCGGGTGGCGGTGGAAGGCAGCCTCAGTACACCCAGCCGCAACGATGCGCGCGACAGGGGTCCTCGAAGCGTGAAGACGTCCTGCTGGCCCCCAGTGCCCACACCTAATTGTTCGCGGACGTCCTGGATGACTCGTTCGTTGGCCGTTGCGTGGTGGCCAGGACGGCCACCGAATTCGGCAGGCGGCCCAGCAGGTCTTTGATACGCCGATAATCCGGACGGAAATCGTGTCCCCAGTCGGAGATGCAGTGGGCCTCGTCCACGACCAACAGGCCGAGCTTGTCCACCAGCTGCGGTAGTTGTTCGTCCCGGAACCTGGGGTTGTTGAGTCGTTCGGGTGAGACCAGCAGGACATCGAGCTCCTCGCGCTCCAGTGCGGCGGTGATCTCTCCCCATTCCGTGGGATTGGCGGACGAAATGGCGGCAGCACGAACTCCGGCCCGTGCAGCAGCCGCGACCTGGTCACGCATCAGCGCCAGCAACGGAGAAATGATGAGTGTGGGGCCATAGCCCTGCGATCGGAGGAGCAACGCGGAGATGAAGTAGACCGCGGACTTTCCCCAACCCGTGCGCTGGACGACCAGCGCCCGACGATGATCCTGGACCAATGCGGAGATGGCCTCGAACTGGCCCGGGTGGAATTCCGCTTGCGGGTTGCCCGTGAGCGCCCGTAGGTAATTGACGGCCTGTTCGTGCAGTTGCGGGTTGCTGTCTCCGGTGACTGGTTCATACGGGAAGTCTCTCAGCGCGTTCAGACACGCATAAGCGCGGGGATACAGGCCGTGGACCCCCTCTGAGACGATTCGAAAAGGCCCGTTAAATTCGGGTGCGTCCGCCGCGCTCTTGTTTCTTCCCCCGAAG
>NZ_AJXN01000134.1 GCF_000286355.1 Kocuria atrinae C3-8
AACGTCACGCCCTCTTACAGCTAGCAGCACCGCCCGCCAAAATGTATGCGGAAAGTACGGATCCGCCGCCTGAATGATCGCGGTCCTGGATTTCTCATCCGTTTCGCTCATGGGCGTTTTAACTGTGTCAGTAGCCATCACGCACTCTCCTTCGGAATTTCATCGCCCGTGTACATAACCCAGGTCTGGATAGCCGCCATTACGAAACACATCGCCAGGGTGAAACCCGTAGTGGCCTCGAAGAGCCCGACGTGGGTGATGAGGTTGAGAAGTCCGAACAGCGCAATCGCAATGGACACTCCGAACCCGACCACATACAGGTTCGATGGGGGCAGAGGAAATGGTTGATCGGATACCGCTTGTCCCCTGGCTTCCGCCTTCAGCACCTTCTTTTCGTGGCGGACTCTTATTTTCTGCCGACGGGTGCCTCTCCCGAGTATTCCGCCGATGGCACTACCCACTGCAGGCCCGATGGCGACGAAGAAGATCGAGCCCGCCTGAAACCCAGACGAGAACAACTCGACTAGAGCGAAGACACCCAGCGTGAAGAAGTACACCCATGCCGCGTATGCAATCGCTCGACCCGCCGTCCACGGATACCACCAGTCCAGCTCAATGACCTGCTCATCGCTGAGCACTGGGACACTTCTCTGTTCTGGCACTGCGGTTGACATCTGAAACACCTTCTCGTGACTCGTCACGTTCTGGGCATTCCACCGTTGCATGTCTGACCAGCCACTTCAACTAGCCAAATGGCCAGTTTTCTTTCCTACGCGATAGGCCACCAGACCCACAGCGGTGACACCCGAGAGCGTGATGGCCCAACTGGCCCAGCCCGTTCCGCTCGACCACTGACCGAGCCACTCTGGTAGAACAAACCGTTCACTGGCGGCCCTCAATATTGGTGCCTTTACCCAAGTACAAGAACCACACCAGTAGTGCCACTGGTATGAAGCACATGGCGAAGATAAACCAGTTCAGCGGGCCGAAGGCGCCCAAGTGGCTCATGAGACTGAGAAAACCGAACAGGGCGAACCCTATGGATATCGCGTAAGCCACCAACCTCCAGGTGGGTGTTACCGACTCTGGAGATCTAGACCCACTCTCTTGGCTTTGACTGCCCCACTTAAGCTTCCGCTTAGCCAGATGGTCGCGGTACTTCTCACGACGATTGCCCCGTGACAGGTACAGGCCTGCAGCGCCGGCTAGAGCAGCAGGAATGATGCTCCAATAGTTCAGACCGTCTCGAAGCAGGGAAAATTGCAATTCAATTGCCGTGACTGCACCTACCGCAACAAAGTAAGTCCACGCTGCATACGCGACTGCTCGCCCCACCGTATGTGGATACCACCAGTCCAGCTCGATAACTTGCTCATCAGTGAGCTTCGGGACGTTTCGCTGTTCTGGCACTGCGGTCGACATCTGAAACACCTTCTCGTGACTCGTCACGTTCTAGGCATTCCACCGTTTCATCCCTAACCGGCCCGTTCAATGGCCATATGGCCAGTTCTGGACAATCGGGGCTAGGTTTTCCGCATCACCGTGGCGGCGTCGACATCGATATCACCCTGCGATTCCGCGGCATCCGGCGATGAGCTCGGGGTAATCCCCAGTTCTTCCAAATCAATGGTCCGCAGCTGCCCGTTCGTATCGTTCACCGGTGCATGCAGCAGAGTGGCTGTGGCCCAGCCGTGGGTCAGCAGGTAGTGATCGCTGTTCGGCTCCTCGCGTCCGGTCTCGGCGCTGTACGTCACTGCAATGTGTGTGTCGTCGCCCCGATCGATCTGCGCCTGCACCGCGCCGAAGGAGGCCAATTCGGCAGGCTTGAGGCCCCGGAGACGTTCGGGGGCGACGTCGGGAACGTTGATGTTCAAGATTCTGCCGTCGAATTCCCGAGTCTCCCAACGCTCCAGAGCGAACTTGGTGACCAGTAGTGCCGTCTCCCAATGCTGCGGCTGGCCTGAGGTGATCGAGACCGCGATCCCGGGAATCCCGTGCGAAGCGGCCGTCAACGCCGCGCCTACCGTGCCCGAATGCAACGTGGCCTTACCCGTGTTCGCACCCAGGTTGACGCCGGACAGCACCATGTCCGGCACCGCACCGAACGCCCCGTAAGAAGCCAAGAAAGCGATCAGCGCCGGGGCCGCCTTCACACCCACACATTCCACGCCCTCCGGCATGTTGGGCGGATCGGCATCCACGAGCGCGATCTTGCCGTCAATCTCCTCGCCGGACAGGGACGCGCTGGCACCCGAATACTCCTCGGCGGGCGCGGCGACCTTGACCTCGTGGCCTCGGTCCAGCGCCGCTTGGGCGAGCACCGCGAGTCCCGGGGAAGCAATGCCGTCATCGTTGGTCACAAGGATGCGCATGGCCCCATGCTTCCACGCCGCTCGCCCGGTCACCAGGGCCGAGCGCGTTTAGGACAGTTTTCGAATGGTGATCTGGCGGGCGAACTTCTCGATCGTCGTGCGATTTCCCGTGCCCAACCCACGCCGCGCCACATTGAGCGCTCCAGCGGATGCGCCCAGCGCCACGGCATCGACGAGATCGAGTCCGCGCGCGAGACCCACCGAAATTCCCGCAGTCATCGAGTCTCCCGCACCTCGGTGGTCCAGCGGCGTGATCGACGGCGCGGACACCTCTCGCACCGAATCGTTCTCGACCAACAGGGCCGGATCTTTCGCTCGCGAGATGACGACGGCGCCCGCCCCGCGTTCCAGCAACATCTTGCCTGCCTCGGTGAGAGACTCGGCGGTCTCGTCCTCCACGATCTCGAGGTCCATGATTTCCTCGTGGCTGATCTTGAGGACATCTACGCCGGCGTCGACACTGGCCAGGGCAGGCTTCCCACTCAGATCCGCAACCACGGGAGTGCCGGCATCCCGTGTATCACGAATGAGCCTTCGAAAGAACGATGACGGGACCACATCGGCCGGCTCCGCACCCGTGACCACCAGGACATCGGAGGCCAGAGCGTCCACAAAGGCCGTGCCGTACAAATCATCCAACTCGTGGCGGGACAGCTCCGGCGGCGGCATGTGGGCCTGGGTCTCCCGGTCCTCACCGCGCAGATCGTAGACGTAACCGCCGTTGCCGTAGTTGTAACGCACCGCGTTGACCTGCATGCCCATACCGTCCAGCATGGTCCGGATCAGTGAACCCAGTTCCCCGCCGAACGGGCCATTGATGGAGATTTCGGCTCCCAAAGAACCGGCCATGCGGGCGACCCACAGGCCCTGACCGCCCGGATGGAGATGGACATCCGACTCATGGTCGCTGCGGTTGCGATAAGCAGCGGGCTCGGTCATCTCCACCACCAATAGCGGGGTGGGAACCAAAATCGATACGCGGGGCTCGTTCCCGGTGGACGTGGGAGTCATGGCCGAAAACTACTACGAGTTAGGCCCTGGTGAACAGTAGGCATCGGTGTCACCATGGTGGAATGAACGCCACCGCGCCCGTACGCATCCTGGAGGGCCAAGCCGCCAGCGATCACACGCAGAAAGTGCTGACCGCGTACTTCAGCGAGCTCAATCATCGAATTGACGGCGGTTTCGACCCAGATCTCACGGAGAGCACCTCACCGGAACAGGTCACACCGCCCCGCGGCGACTTCTTCCTCATGACTGAATTGATCTCCGGAGAGGTCATTGCGTGTGGTGCCGTGCGCAAACTTGATGACTCCACCGTGGAGCTCCGCCGGATCTGGGTCACCCCTGATCACCGCGGCAAGGGACACGCTCGCACACTCGTCCGTTCGCTGGAGAACAAGGTACGCGCCCTGGTGCCCACACCGCGGTCGTCTCTCTCAATGAGGAGATGACGGAGGGCATCGCCATGTTCCGCAAACGCGGCTACGAACCCGTGGAGCCCTTCCACGAGAACACCACGGCCACCGTTTTCCTGGCGCGCGAACTCTAGCTCCGGGACTCCTTAGTTTCTTTCTGGTTGGCCTTGTCGATGGCGTCGACCAACTCGTCCTTGGTCATGTCCGAGCGGCCTTCGATGTCGAGTTCCTGGGCGATCTCGTACAGGTGATCCTTGCTGGCATTGGCGTCGACGCCGCCCGCGGTGTCTTCCTTGTTGAGGCCACCTTTTTCGGCACGGTCGTCCGAGGGCCCGTTTTCGTCCTTGGGTTCCCAGTGATCCCCACCTTCTCGTGGGTGTGCTTCACCGCAGACCACGCGGTGCGTGCAGCGCGCGATGAGCTGTCGTACTCGTCCTTGGCGGAGTCGTAGGTTTGGGCGAACGTGTCCTGGGCCTTCTCATCCGAGCGCTGCAGAGTGGACGGAATTTCATCCTGAATCGCACGGCCATTCTTCTTGGACTTGGGCATGATCTGCTTCCTCTCGCGAGACACTTAATAGGTAGTGTGCTGTCGATTTTACGCGCGGCCTGTGCCGCTCGGAAGGCGGCCGAGCGGCGTCGTCAATCAACCGCTGAAGAAGAACCGCGTCAGGTGGAAGAACACCGGCGCGGCGAAAATCAGGGAGTCCGTGCGGTCCAGGATGCCGCCGTGGCCGGGGATGATCGCGCCGAAGTCCTTGATACCGCGGTCGCGTTTGAGGCTGCTCATCACCAGGCCGCCCACGAAACCCATGAGGCATGCAATCAGCGACAACAGCGCGGCCTGCCACGGCGTGAACGGGGTTAGCCACCACAGTGCAGCACCCAATGCAGTCGCAGAAAGCACGCCCCCGATGAAGCCTTCCCACGTCTTGTTGGGGCTCACGTTCGGAGCGATCTTGTGGCGACCCAACGTCTTACCCCACAGGTACTGCAGCACGTCCGAGCCCTGCACCACCACGCACACGAACAGCAGCAGCGCACCGCCTTCCACGCCGCCGGAACCCAGGGGAGATCCGTCCGCTGCGGACTTGCCCTGGTTGAACGCCACCGGCAACTGAAGGATTGCAGGCAGGTGACTCAGCGCGTACACGC
This sequence comes from Kocuria atrinae C3-8, assembly GCF_000286355.1. Taxonomy (GTDB): domain Bacteria; phylum Actinomycetota; class Actinomycetes; order Actinomycetales; family Micrococcaceae; genus Kocuria; species Kocuria atrinae_A. The sequence continues at coordinate 4,945 of NZ_AJXN01000134.1, forward strand.
ACACCATGAGCCCCCACTGACTCAGGGCCGCACGATGCAGAAAATGATCCGTCCGGCCGGACAGCGCCAACAGCACGGGCAGGAACAGGAACGCGTACACCGGGATGAAGATGGCGAACATCCCGTACCAGTGTTCCCACACGAACCAGTAGTGCAGTGGAGTCAGCACGACCATGATCCAGATCAGCGCGCGGCGTCCTTCTCACCGGCCGGCACCAGCGCCATGAACTCCCGCAGTGCCACGAGCGAAAGCAGCATGAACAGCACGAGCATCACGGTTTCCCCGAGCGCCAAGCTCACGGCGAGCACACCCACCATGATCCACCAGGCGAAAATCCGCTGTCGCACGTTGATGAGCGTGTTCCGTAGCCCCTCCTTGGTGGTCCGCCGAAACATGATCTCGGCAACCACGGTGGCCACCACCAAGAACACCCCCACGCCGATCAGCAGCCGAATCGACTGCGGCCGATCAGCCCGATCTCGGTCATGACTCAGCCTCGCTTCGTGAGTTCGCGGGCGATCCAGCGCAGCCGCGTAGCCACCGTGAGAGCAGACGCCGCGGCAATGAGGATCAGCGTCACGAACAGCATCCAACCGCGCGGCAAGCCGAGCAGCGGTTCGATCATGGTCGCCAGAATCCCGACCATGAGCGTCCACATCCGCTGTTGCTTGGCCATCACGCCACCGAAGAACTGCCCCGCTCCCGCGCTCACTCCCAGCGTGCGCACGTAGGCGGTCAGCACGGCGAGACTTCCCGCGAGCCAGCCCAGGGTCACGCCACCGTCCATTGCCGACGCCGCATACCCGGCTCCCGCAAGAAGGGCCAGGTCCGAGATCCGGTCCGGCACTTCATTGAACAGTTCGCCGGTAGGGGTTTTCAGTCCGCCCTCCACCGCCAACATCCCGTCGAACATGTTGCACACGAGGCGCAACGGGATGGTCACGGCGGCGACGATGAGCAGGAGGAGGCGAGCGGCGTCGTCGAAATGCACGGAAAGCACCAGGCACAGGCAACCCAGGAGCGCGAAGCCGACCGAGGCCACGGAAATGTGATTGGGTTTCAGACCCGCCCGCTGCAGAGCGGACGCAATGCGCGTGGCCCAGCCGGTGGTGCGCTGTGGAATGGGACGGCGCAGGGGGTCTGGCGCGCTGGGGGAATTACTGCTGGAGCCCATAGATCTCCTCGAAGGTGCGCGGATTGCTTGATGCCACCTTGGCACACTCCACCGCGACCCGCGCGGACCCGGGTAGCCGCCCGTGGATTGCGACGCGCTACGCGTGGCGCATGTCCGGGGACTCCTTGTCCCGGAGCGCGGCAGTTTCCAACTGGATAGTGGCGTGGTCGAAGGAGACCGGGAAATGCTCCCGTACGCAATCGAGCACAGTCTCCAGGATCTCGGGGGCGTGCCCGGATTCGAAGCACCGGTCCTCGACCACCACGTGCGCGGACAGCACCGGCAGGCCAGTACCGATCGTGGACGCGTGCATGTCGTGAACATCGCGCACGTGTTCCAGTTCCATGATGTGTTCACGCACCTCGTCCATGTCCACGCCCTTGGGCGTGAACTCCATGAGCACTCCCATGGTTTCGCGCAGCAGACGGAATGCGCGGGGCAGGATCAACGCGGCAATGAACAAACCAGCAATGGTGTCCGCGCGCTGGAAACTGGTGGTGTGGATGACGATCGCTGCGATGATCACGCCCATGGAGCCGAGGGCGTCATTGAGGACCTCGAGGAAGGCCGCCCGCATGTTGAAATTCGAATCCCGGGAGGAGGCCAGCACGGCCATTGCCGCGATATTGGCGACCAAGCCGATGACACCGAAAATCAACAGCTCGACCGAGGGGATGTCACTGGGTTCGAAGAGCCGCCGGATGCCCTCAATGGCTGCGTAGGTGCCTACCACCAGGAGCAGGACGGCCTGCCCGAGAGCAGCAATGACTTCGATCCGGGCAAAACCCCAGGTGCGTCTGCCGCTGGGCGGACGCAGCATCATGGTTGCGGCGATCACGGCGACCAACAGACCCGAGGCATCCGCCGCGGCATGGGCGGTGTCCGTGAGCAGCGCCAGACTTCCCGTGAGCACGCTACCCACGGCCTGCGCGATCACAATGACGGCGGTGATACCGAACGCGATGACCAGCCGACGCCGCATGCCCCGTTCCGCGGCGTGGGGTACATGGGAATGCCCGTGGTCGTGACCATCCCCATGCTGACTCCCCTTCCGGCTGACCTGTCCGATCCAGTTGATAACGGTACGGCAGGGCGAACCCCTCCTACAGTGATCATTACGGTGCGCCGAGCCAAAGACCAAAACGACCGCACGCGCGCCAAGGCACCAGGAGGACACATGAGCCGTTCCACTAAAGGTAGAGATCACGCCGTGGCAGCCGTCTGGGGTTTCGCGGAGGCCACCGCCTTCTTCATCGTCCCGGATGTCTGGTTGTCCGCCCTGGCCATGAAGAGTCCGAGGCGCGGGCTGAAGTGCGTTGCCTCTGCCACAGCGGGCGCCGTGCTGGGCGGCGCGGTCACTCATGCGTGGGGAGCCAAGACCGGTGGAGGACGATCCGCACGGGCGTTGGCCGCCTTACCCGCGGTCTCCCCCACCATGGTCCGACGGGTCGAATCCGACTACTCCGCCAAGGGGTACAAGGCCTTGCTCACCGGGCCGTTGCGGGGCACACCGTACAAGATCTACGCCCGGACCAATGGCTTATTGGGCCGCCCGCTGCCGCGCTTCCTGCTGTGGTCCGTTCCGGCGCGGGCGCGCGGTTCATTCTGGTGACAGCGGCGATCGGCAGCTTGGGTGGGCTCAGCCGAAAACTCATGCCGAGCGCGCCGGAATGGGTCCGGTGGAGTATCTTCGCCGCGGGGTGGATCGGTTTCTATACGTGGTTCTTCAAGAACGTGGGCCGCTAGGGCTGGCCGGGCTCGTCTGGATATCGGGACCTGCGGGATCCGAAAGCCCGGCCGAGCGGCGGCGGCGTCGGAGCGACCCGAACCATTGCACAACGACTGACGGCACGGTAACCGGAGTTACCGTGCCGTCAGTCGTTTTCAGATGGTCTTCACTGTGAGTGGGACGCCGCTAGCGCTCCAGGATCCAGCGAGCGATGTCCTCCACGTCCTTGCGGGCCGTGGGAGTCCACACCATCAGCGAGTGGGTGTGCGGAGCATCCTCAGTCACGATCGCGGTGGTGTCCACGCCCGCGAGCTGCAGTTCCGCCACCGTGTTCATGGTGTCCGGGTAGAGGATGTCATGGTCACCCTGGGTTACCAACGTGCGCGGCAAGCCCTCGAACGTGCCGTACGCGGGGCTGACCAGCGGATCGCGAGCATCCCTCTCACCGGCCCACCAGCGGCCCGAAACACGCAGCTTCTTGACGCTGAGCATCTTGTCCTTGGACTCGTACTCGGCAATCGCCGGGTTGACCAGGGTTGCATCGACCCACGGCGCAATGAGCACCAAGCCGGCCAACGATGCCGCACCCTGATCACGCAGGCGCTGCGCCTGAGCCAGCGCCAGACCGCCACCGGAAGAATCACCCATGAAGTACACGCGTGATCCCATGGAGCGGGCCAGTTCCAGCGTTCCGTCCACGAGCGGCTGAACTTCGTCCACGGTGTGCACGGGGGCCAGTGCATAGCTGGGCACCACAACCGTGGCACCGGTGCGCTTGATGAGCTCGTCCAGGAAGCGCCAGTGCGTGCGCACCATGGGACTCACATAGCCACCACCGTGCCAGTACACGATCACCGGAGCCACCGCGCCCCACGCACGAGACTTAGGCTCGGCCACCAGCACGGGCCGCCGGCCACAACCACCTTCCGGAAGTTCACACGCTCATGCATGGAGCGGTGCGGGGCAGCCTCGGGCTTGTCCTTGCTCAGCTCCTCCCGCGCGCTGTCCTCTTCCTCGGGCAGGCTCGGCAGCAACGGCAGAACCGCGTCGGTCGCCTTGAGCGCCGGATCCGCCTGACGGAGGGTCACCTCCGAGTGCGCCATGGCATTCACGGGGACGACGCCGCTCGCGGAGTTC
>NZ_AJXN01000135.1 GCF_000286355.1 Kocuria atrinae C3-8
TCCGCGGTGGCGGCCGGCCTGCTCTCGGAGCGGCAGGTGCAACCGCGCCGCCCCGTGCTCGGGGTCGACACCCCCGATGAGGCCCTGGCCGTCACCCTGGACACCCTGGGGACCGTGGACCTGCCCCATATCGCCCGGCTGCTGGGGACCGACGAGGCTGGGGCACGGGAGTCCTTGGGGGAGCTGGTCTACGAGGTGCCCGGCGAGGACGGGGTCTATGAGACCCGGGCGGAGTACCTGTCCGGGGATGTGCGCGAGAAGCTGGATGCCGCCCGGGCCGCGGCAGCCGCCGATGGCCGGTTCCAGCCCAACGTGACTGCCCTGGAGGCGGTGCTGCCGGCCCCGCTGGGGGCCGATGAGATCGAAGCCCGGATCGGGGCCGTGTGGGTGTCCCCTCAGATCCACGAGCAGTTCCTGCGCCACCTCCTCAAGGACCCCAGTGCCCGGGTGGACCGGATCAGCGGCGCGAACTGGGATGTGAAAGCCAGCCGGCATGTCTTCGCCGCCCGCAATGACTGGGGCACCGAGCGAATGGCGGCCGGGGACATCTTCAAGAAGCTGTTGGAGCAGCGCCGGGTGCAGGTCACCGACCCTGACCCCTTGGATCCGGAGGGCAATCGCCGGGTGGTCAACGCCACCGAGACCACGGCCGCCCAGGAGAAGGCGTCGCTGATGCAGGAGCGGTTCGGGGAGTGGGTGTGGGAGGACCCGGGGCGGGCGCCGGGTTGGTGGATGAGTACAACCGGCGGTTCAACTCCATCGTGCTGCGCGACTACACGGTCGAGGGGGAACGCCTGACGTTCCCTGGATTGGTGAAGAACTTCACCCCGCGCCCGCATCAGCGGGCGGCGGTGGCGCGGATGCTCTCGGAGCCCTCGGTGGGACTCTTCCACGAGGTCGGGGCGGGCAAGACCGCCGAGATGGTCATCGGGGCGATGGAGCTGCGCCGGCTGGGGATGCGCGCAAGCCGGTGATCGTGGTGCCCAACCACATGCTGGACCAGTTCTCCCGGGAGTGGCTGCAGCTCTACCCCCAGGCGCAGATCCTCGCCGCGTCCTCGGAAGATCTGGCCGGGGACAAGCGGCGGGTGTTCGTGGCCCGGGCGGCGGCCAGTGACTGGGACGGGATCATCATGACCCGCACCGCCTTCGAGCGCATCGAGCTCTCGGAGGAGTCCAAGGCCGCCTACGACCTGGCCGAGATGGGGCGCCAGCGGGCCGAGCTCGAGGCCGCCAATGAACGGGCCGCGGCCAGTGGGGCGGACACCATGTCGATCAAGCGGATGGAAGCCCGCCTGCAGGCGAGGGAGGAGAAGCTCAAGGCCAAGTCCGATCGGGCGACGGATCCGGGAATCACCTTCGAGCAGACCGGCATCGACTACCTGCTGGTGGACGAGCTGCACGAGTACAAGAACCTCGACACCGCCTCCAACATCCAGGACGCGGCGATCGACGGGTCCAAGCGCGCCAGCGACCTGCACTCCAAGGTGGAGTACCTCCGATCTCAGCACGGGGACCGGGTGATCACCGGGGCGACCGCGACGCCGATCGCCAACTCGGTCACCGAGATGTACGTGATGCAGCGCTACCTCGGCCCGGAGCTGTTGGAGCGGGCCGGGATCCACGACTTCGACACCTGGGCGGCGACCTTCGGTCAGGTGGTGTCCGAGATGGAGCTCTCGGTGGCCGGCGGGGACAGCTTCAAGCTCAAGGAGCGCTTCGCGAAGTTCCAGAACGTCCCGGAGCTGCTGAAGATGTTCCACACCTTCGCCGACGTGAAGACCGCCGAGGACCTGCAGCTGCCCACCCCGGATCTGGTGGTGCGGGAGGACGGGAAGCGACTGCCGCGCATGGTCCCGGTTGAAGCCTCGGCACAGCTGCAGGACTACATCGCGGAGATCGGCCGCCGCGCCGAGGCGATCCAGGCCCGGTTGGTGCCCCCGACCGAGGACAACATGCTCAAGATCAGCTCCGACGGGCGCAAGGCCGCCCTGGACCTGCGCCTGGTCGACCCGGAGTTGGGCTCGGTCGTGGCGGAGACAAAGATCAGTGCTGCCGCGGACCTGATGGCCCGGGTGTACGAGGAGCACCGCGAGGACGTGTTCACGGATCCCTCGACCGGGGAGGAGCACCCCACCCGGGGTGGCCTGCAGATCGTGTTCTGCGACCTGGGCACCCCGTCGGAGAACTGGAACGTCTACGACGAGATGCGCGCCCAGTTGGCTGAGCGTGGGGTGCCGGGGGAGAAGATCCGGTTCATGCACGAAGCCCGCAATGATGCGGAAAAGGGTCGGTTGTTCTCGGCCGCGCGCACCGGGGAGGTGGCGGTGTTGATCGGGTCCACGCAGAAGATGGGGGTGGGCACGAACATCCAGGCGAGGGCGGTGCACCTGGTGGACCTGGACGCCCCGTGGCGCCCGGCCGATGTCGCACAGCGGCACGGGCGGATCATCCGGCAGGGCAACCAGAACCCGGAGGTCGCGATCTCCCAGGTGGTGACGAAGGGGTCCTTCGATACCTTCATGTGGCAGACGCTGGAGCGGAAGTCGAAGTTCATCGATCAGATCATGCGCGGGCGCCTGGACATGCGCGAGATCGAGGACGTCGGGGACAACACCTTGTCCTTCGCCGAAGTGAAAGCGATCTCCAGCGGCAACCCGCTGATCCTGGAGAAGTCGAAAGCTGATCAGGAGCTGACCCGGTTGGAGCGGTTGAACCGGGCCTGGCACCGCAACCAGTCCTCGCTGGTGTTCCGCAAAGACGCCGCCCAGTCGCGCGCCGACGCACTCGAGCAGGAGATCCCCGTGCTCCGCGCGGCCGCGCAGCGGACCACCGATGAGCTCGGCGGTGAACGGTTTCGGATGACCATCGACGGGGCCACCTACGACAAGCGCACCGACGCGGCGGAAGCGTGGCAACGGTGGGCTGGAGTGCACGCCACCTCGCGCGCCCGGGGCGGGGAGATTGACCTCGGTGTCGCCGGCGCCATTGGTGGCCACGACATCCGGGTGGTGCAGCGGCCGGGGAACCTGGCCGATCTGGGCGCGTCCCCGGTGGAGTTGCGCATCGACGACGCCCCCGGCGTGGCCGTGGAAGTCACCCGCGCGACGTCATTGAATCCGAACGTGGGGATGATCCAGCGCCTGGAGAATCAGGTACGGGCACTGCCAGAGGAAGTCACCAAACGCGAAGCACGACTGGCCTCCGCCCGGCAGGAAGTCGGCGACACCCGGGAGGCATTGGACGTGCCGTTCAAGCACCAGGACGCCCTGGAAGCCGCCCGCTGGGAGGTCGAAAGGATCGGGCGCGCGATGCGCGGAGAAGAGACGCCACAACCGACCTTGGCCCCGGAGCTGGAGGCGTTGAAGAAACGGATGCGCATCAACTTCCCCGACACTCCCACCGCGGGCCGCAGCAGCGCCAGCAGCGGCGGCAACGGCCCCAGGC
>NZ_AJXN01000136.1 GCF_000286355.1 Kocuria atrinae C3-8
ACTGTTAACAGTCAACTGAACGATTCAACTGCTTGGAAGGGCACTCCACCGAGCACAAGTCGGCGACGACAGGGTGGCAGTCACTCGGGAACTCAGGTATGAGACCAAATGGGTTCCAGACGTGGCGTCAAAGACTCTTGTTTGGGTCTGCAGTTTGTCGGGACGAGTGACTCGACCCTGTATCGGGCGTTCCTATGAGGAGCTCGATGACAGTCGTCTTCGCCTCGCAGCATTCCGCTCGCCGGATGATCCGGCGCTACCCATATTGGAGAAGACATGGACACTCTCGTCCTGGTCCATCTCGCCATCGCGGTCATCGGAATCGTCCTGATGATCGTCTGGGCGAAAATCAATCCCGTTGTGGCGCTGGTCGTCGGCGCGCTCTATCTGGGAGTGGCCGCAGGTTTGGGCTTTGATGCCTCCGTGGCGGCAGTCAACGTTGGTTTCGGTAACCTCATGGCCGAAGTAGGTCTGATCATTGGGTTCGGTGTGATGATCGGAACGACCTTGTCAGCGACGGGCACCATGCAACGTGTCGTCGATGGGTTGCTCAAGATCGTTGGTCCCAAGAAGTCACCGTATGTTCTGGGGCTGACCTCGGGAATCATCTTTCCGTCCATCTACTTTGATGTCGCGCTGGTGATCTTGGCACCCATCGCAGGTGCAATTGCCAAGCGCACTGGGAAGAGCATCGCGACTCTTGCAGGTTCACTTGCCATCGGCCTGGAAGTCGGTTTGCTGATTGTTGTACCCGGTGTGGCCGCGATCGCCGTTGCAGGACCGCTCGGTGTGGACATCGGAACCATGCTGATCTGGGGCATTCCCCTGGGAATCTTTTTCATTATTTCCAGCATCTTTGTTCACGATCTGCTCATGCGGAAGTTCTTCAACCCTGCGACTGATAGGGATCAGGGGTTCGACGATTCGATTTTCGGTGAATCCGTTGAAGAGGAACGTGAGCGCCTCGAGTCGTGGCGGGAACATGGCGGCACCACGGTGGGTACCACCGAAGTTGCTGGTTCATCATCGGGCCCCACCATCGTGACCACGTCGACCCGTCAGTTCCCGCTTTTCGTCGCGATGCTGCCGGTGATCGTGCCCATCGTCCTCATCATCTTGGATACGGTGACGGGCATTTTGGGCCAGGAACTTGCCGTTCTTGGCTTCCTCGGAAGCCCCGTGGTTGCGCTCCTTATCGGCCTGCTGATCGGCATCGTTCTCGCGGTTCCCGCTGTAACTCGTGACGGTATCGATGACCTCCTCACACGGGGTGCCCAGACATCAGGATCGATTCTTCTCTTCACGGGTGTCGCGGGATCCTTGGGGCAGGTCATCACCGAAGTGGGAATCGGCGACATGATGGCGCAGCTGTTCCAGGCGAACGCAACGATTCCGGTGCTCTTGACCTGGACCGTGGCCGCCGTCTTGCGCATCGCACAGGGTTCTGCATCTGTAGCGGCAATCACTGCAGCGACCCTGCTGGCCCCGATCATGGGATCCATCGATGCCCCTCCGATCCTGATTCTGCTGGCCGCAGGTACGGGTGCGGCATTCGGCGCCCACGTCACGGACAACACTTTCTGGATGGGACTGCTGCACGGTTA
>NZ_AJXN01000137.1 GCF_000286355.1 Kocuria atrinae C3-8
CAAGGTGGGCGAGGCCGAGCTGTGGGGCGGCGACATCACACCCCAGGGGCCGATCATCCGCGTGGACATCATGCGCGACCAAATGCTGTGCAACCTCACGCCGGACATCGAGGTACCGGGCAACTCGGCCGCCGTGGTGGCGCAGCTACTGGAGGCCTTGCGTGCGGACGATGGGAGCGACGTCGGCGATCGAGAGGCACCGGACCTACGCGAAGTCTTCGACGCCATGGACAACGAGGGGCGCCAGTGGGCGCCCGACCTGGCCGCGCTCAACGAAACCATCATGGACGTGGTCCCGGACAACACGATCATGGCCGGCGACTCGTCCCAGGTGACGTACATGGGATCCACCACGTTCTTCCGCGCACCCACCCCGCATTCGCTGCTGTACATGGGCACGTACGCGACGCTGGGTTACGGCCTGCCCGCCGCGATCGGCGCCAAGTTAGCCGCACCGGACCGCCCGGTGGTGTGTCTACTGGGCGACGGCGCCTGATGTTCAGCATCCAGGAGCTGATGACCGCGGTGGAACTCGAGCTGGATCTGCCGATCATCTGCGTGGACAACGGCGGGTACGGCGAAATCCGACAGGGCATGGTCGACCGTGACATCGACCCGTTGGCTGTGGACCTCAAGCAGCCGGACTGGGTGCAGCTCGCGGAATCCTTCGGCGCGACCGGCCTGTCCGCGACCATGGACAGCCTGGCTTCCTCCGTGGAGCAAGCGCTGAGCATCTCCGGGCCGAGCCTGGTGCACCTGCGGATCTGAGGCCGGGCCCGGGGCGCAGCCTGGTCGACGTTATGACCACCCACCAACGCCGCCCGCGATTCGATCGACAGTAACGCCATGAAATCCGAAAATCCGGGTCCCAAGGTCGATCAGGTTGCGAGGTGGCGCGGGCGGGGGTCGTAACGTCGATCAGCGTGCGACCGCGAGGTTCTGGCGGCTCCCTATGCCGCAGACGCCCCCAGGTATCCGTTGGGATCCAGAACGAACTTGGTGGCCGCGCCGTGGTCGAACTCGGCGTAGCCCTTGGGCGCGTCCTCTAGCGGAATCGCCTTGGCGTTGACCGCCTTGGCGATGTGGATGCGGTCGTACAGGATGGCCATCATCAGCTGACGGTTGTACTTCATGACCGGACACTGACCAGTGGTGAAGGCCAGGGACTTCGCCCACCCGGTGCCCAACGACAGTGACAGGGAGCCCTTCTGCGCGGCTTCGTCGATACCGCCCGGATCGCCGGTGACGTAGAGCCCCGGGATACCGAGTTCACCACCGGCCCGGGTGATCTCCATGAGGGAGTTGAGCACGGTTGCGGGCGCCTCTTCAGCATCCTTGCCGTGGCCCTTCGCCTCGAAACCGACAGCGTCAATGGCACAGTCCACCTCGGGCACGCCCAGGATCTGCTCGATCTGATCCTGCGGGTCGCCTTCCGTGAGATTGATCGTTTCGCACCCGAAGCTGCGCGCCTGCGCCAGGCGGTCATCGTTCATGTCAGCCACGATGACCACGGCCGCACCGAGCAGCAACGCCGACGCCGCCGCGGCCAGTCCCACGGGTCCCGCGCCGGCGATGTAGACCGTGGAACCAACCGTCACTCCGGAGGTCACGGCACCGTGAAACCCGGTGGGCAGAATGTCCGAGAGCATGGTCAGGTCCAGGATTTTCTCAAGGGCTTGCTCCGGGTCCGGGAACTTCAACAGATTCCAGTCCGCATAGGGCACCAGCACGAACTGCGCTTGACCACCTACCCAGCCACCCATGTCGACATACCCGTAGGCGGAACCGGGGCGATCCGGATTCACATTGAGGCAGATGCCGGTTTTGCGTTCCTTACAGTTGCGGCACCGACCGCAGGAAATGTTGAACGGGACGGAGCAGATGTCGCCGACCTTGATGAATTCGACATCAGGCCCCACCTCGACGACTTCTCCGGTGATTTCGTGCCCCAGGACCAGATCCTGGGGTGCCGTAGTTCGACCGCGCACCATGTGCTGATCGGAACCACAAATGTTGGTGGCAATGGTTTTCAGAATGACTCCATGGGGGACTTTGCGCCCCACGTTGGCCGGATTCACACCGGGACCATCCTTGAGTTCGAACTCCGGATAAGGAGTGTCGATGACTTGAACTTTCCCCGGACCTTCGTAAGCAACCGCTCGATTGTCGGCCATGACGGATCATCCTCCTGATGAGCTACGCATGTGCTTCTCAGTGACTTGGATCACATAAGGTCCAGTTCATGCTAGCAGTCACGTCCGCGGCCCAGGCGGCCTCATGCAAACGTATTGAGGCATCGTTCCTAGTTGGGTAACAGTTGAGGAATTTGCCTTCACAAACGCGAACAGTGCAGACAAAGGCATCGAAGTCGGTCATGGTTAATTCATGAACCGTCCGTTCACATCCATTCTTGAGAAAATCCTCAACTTTCGCAGTAGCGATCCAGAGGTATTCCTGGTCTTCCAACAGCACCCGGAGTCCTCGGATGCGCCGCTCGTGGCAGTGACTCGCACCGAGTTCGATGCTCGCTCCATCGAAAAGCAACAACTCGGAACCCGCCCCACGTACCGCGTGATGTGGGAGCGCTTCACCGTTCCGGACGCACCCGAGCTGGGCGACGGCGATCAGCTCTTCATCGTCTTCGAGGGCAAACGAACCCGGCACTCACACATCTCGGTGGACCGGAATCCAGCCCCTCTAGGGGTCTTCGCCACCGAGCAAGCTGCACGCGAGGTCAAGGGGGCCAAGTACCTCCGCACGGTCTCCGTGGGGTGGCAGGATCTCAGCGTGTGGGACCACCTGGACTGATCATGTAAATCGCAGGAAGCCTTGCTATTCATGAACCATGTCCACGGACGCTGAGCACTTCGACATCCTGATCATCGGCGCAGGTCTGAGCGGGATCGGTGCTGCCTGCAAACTCCGCCAGGAGCATCCGCACAAGAGCATCGGCATCCTGGAATCCCGCGACGCCACCGGCGGAACCTGGGACCTGTTCCGCTACCCGGGGGTGCGCGCGGATTCGGATCTGTACACCTTCGGTTACGAGTTCCGTCCGTGGATCGGCCCGCAGTCGATCGCCGAAGGCCCGGCCATCCTGCAGTACATCCGCGACACCGCTCACGAATACGGCGTGGACGAGCTCATTCGCTTCAACCAACGCATGGTCGCGGCAGATTGGTCCAGTCGACACAGTCACTGGTGCGTCACGGTGGAGCGCACCGCACGGACGGCAAGCTCGCAAGTTGACGGGGCGGCGTCGTCGGCGAAGAGCGAACCGAGCGGGACGGGCGAGTACCTGGAGGTCACCGCCTCGTGGCTGTTCAACGCGACCGGCTATTACCGCTACGACCAGCCGAACGAACCGGATATCAAGGGTCTCCAGCAGTTCCAGGGCACCGTGATCCACCCGCAATTGTGGCCCCAGGACATGGACGTGACGGGCAATAACGTGGTGATCATCGGCAGCGGCGCCACCGCCATCACGCTGCTGCCCGCGCTGGTGGAGCGCGGCGCGAACGTGACCATGGTGCAGCGCACGCCCAGCTACATCATTCCCGTGCCCAAGGAGAACCAACTGGCCAAGCGCTCAAGCCCAAGCTCGGTGCGGAGCGGACGTCGCACCTGGCGCGCGCAGTGGCTACGCACCAGCAGCGGTTTCTGTGGAAGACCAGCAAGATCGCGCCGCACCTGGTCAAAGGCGCGATTGCCGCGGTCAACAAGTCGCAGCTGCCCGATGATGTCTCCGTCCGAGAGCACTTCAACCCGCCCTACAAACCGTGGGATCAGCGCGTGTGTGTGGCTCCCGACGGGGATTTCTATCGCGCCCTCAAGTCCGAGGCTGGTCACGTGGTCACCGGCGCCATTGCCGAAATCACCGAGACCGGCGTGCGCATGGAGAACGGTCAGGACATCCCGGCGGACGTCCTGATCACCGCCACGGGCTTCAACGTGCTGTTATTCGGCGGCGCCCGCTTCAGTCTGGACGGCGCACCCGTGGACCTCACCGAGAAGGTCGCCTACCGCGGCGTGATGCTCAGTGACATGCCCAATTTCGCGTTCGCGATCGGGTACACCAACGCGTCCTGGACGCTCAAGATCGGCCTACTCGTCGACTGGTTCTCCCGCTTGCTCGCGCACATGGACGGGATCGGCGCCGCCTCCGCGCGACCGGTCGCCCCGGACGGTCTCAAGACCAAGCCCCTGCTCGACTTCGACGCCGGTTACATCCAACGCGCCCTGGACGGCCTGCCCAAACAAGGCACCCGCAGCCCATGGCTGATGTCCATGAACTACTTGGCCGACCGCCGCGAACTCCGGTCCCGGCCCGTGGTCGATGAGTTCTTAAGGTTCGACGACGCCGCCGCCCCCGTCCTCGAAGAACTCCCCACTTTGCTCGCGGGGCCGGGCGATACGGGCGTGGAAGAGATCGTGGATCTCGGTGATGGCCGCAGCATGTGCGTGCGGATCGACGGTCCCGCAGACGGCCCGGCGGTCATCATGATCACCGGCCTGGCGTTCGACCTCACCGCGTGGCCCATTTCGTTCGTGAAGTCCCTGGTCAAGGAGGGCTTCCGGGTGGTGCGCATCGACAACCGGGACGAGGGCAGGTCCTTCCGTGCCACCTCCAAGGCGCCCTCCGCGCGACAGTTGCTGAGCGGCGACCTCCCCGAAGACCAGTACACAGTGGAGGACATGAGCGAGGACGTCGCGGACACCATGCGAGCGCTGGGCATCGACCGAGCGGACCTCATTGGATTCTCGCTCGGCGGGATGATCGCCCAGTCTTTGGCCGCACATCATCCGGAGCTGGTGCGGCGACTCGTGTCCATCTGTTCGACCACCGGTGACCCGGATGTGGGCACCACAGCAACCTCCACCGCGGCCATGTTGATGCTCCCGGGAGCGCCCAATCGTTCGGTGTACATCAGGGGTCGCACGATCATCGGGCGGCATTTGGCCGGTCCGGGATACCCGATCGATGAGGCCTACGAGGCTCAGCTGGCCGCGGCCCACTGGGATCGCAGCCTCAACCCCCACGGGGAATCGGCAGCCATGCGCCGCCAGATCGGGGCGATTCGAGCTCCGGGAACCGGGCAGAAGTGCTCGCGAACATCACGGCCCCCACTCTGGTGATTCACGGTGACAAGGACAAAATCGTGCGCCCGGACGGTGGTCCCGCGACCGCGGATGCCATTCCGGGTGCCACGTTCATCGAGATTCCCGGCATGGGTCATCAGCTGCACCCGGCCCTGATGCCCACGCTGCTGGGTTACGTCAACGAACACCTCGCGGAGCCGGCACAGTACCCCACTTCATGATCACCAGACACACCACCGATCCCGCGGCACCCCACAGCACCAGGGCGGGGGTCAACAGCGTGACGATTTCCAAGAGCGGCGGAACCACGGCGCAGATCAGGCCGATGAGTACCGCCAGTGGCGTCAGCCGGAGGTTACCCCACGGTTTCGCCGATGCTCGCTCCGCTCTGACCAGCGCTGTGGCGACCGCGAGCACCACGGCCCAGCACAACACGGCCAGCGGAATCCGCAGCAGCCACCACTGAGCGGAGCCGGGAACCGGGTCGTAACCGCCCGCGAAGAACCACGCCGCCATGACCAGGATGATCAACGGAAGGTGCCACAAGTAAATGGTCATGGCACGCGTTCCCACCACGTAGGCGACTGCCTGAGCGGGCCGCCACTGCATGAGTCGGTTGAGCGCCGGGGTGAACACTTGCAGCAGGCACGCCTGAGCCAGGCCCAACAGCACCATGCACACCGTGGGCGGGTTCAGGTTGGTGAGCATGTCCGGCGCGTAACGCCCGGAGAACACGCACACGGCCAGCACTCCATAGCAAACGGCCGCGATCGAGAGCAGCGTGAGCGTGCTGCGGGCCGCAAACCACCCGTCCGCCCGGAAGAAACCGAATTGTTGGATGAGCGGCCACACGAACAGCATGTTCAACAGACCCCACCACTGCTGATCCGTGGCGATCCGCAGCAGATCCACGGCCACCACACACGAGAGCAAGAACCAGCACCACACCCAGCCCATGCGTTCGTGTAATTCCAAGAAGGTGGGGGCGAGCGCTTGCGCAATCAGATAGGCGGCCAGGAACCACAAGGGCATGCCCATGCCGGACAGCGCGAACGTCACCAGCTCATTACCGACACCTAGCGCCAGAGCGACCATTGCTGCGATTGCGAAGACCAACCACAGCACGGCCGCCGGCTGCATGAGCCGCAGGGTCCGTTCTCGCACGTATTCCGCCGGTGCCGCTCCCCTTGCCCGACGCCGCCGCAGCGCTCCCGCCGTGGCCACCCCGCCGACCACGAAGAACAGCGGCATGATCTGCAGGATCCACGTGGCCCACCAGTACCAGGCTGCTCGGTGGGGACCATCACGGAGATGAGTTCACCGGTGTTCGGATCCGCGGTGAGGGTGACCATGAGCAAATGAATGAACACGACCGCGATCACGCACCCCACGCGCGCGGCGTCCGAAGCGAGGTCACGGTCCGCGAGCGCTGCAGAGCCACTGGCCCGGGTAGGGGCGGAGTGGGTCTGCACGCCGTCGCTCATGAGGTTCAGTGTATGCAGCCACACACGTGTGTGGGAGGAATCCGCGCGATTGTGGAGTGAGATGACGCCGCCCGCTGACGCACGATGGCGGCGTCGACGCCAGCCCCGAACACGCCCCGAACGCCGGAGGTGGGGAAAACCCCACCCCGACTCGGTGGCTAGCTCTGGCGCGGAAAACAGGGCCAGAACCGTAGCGTTATGGACATGAGCACACCAGACCCGCGCCAGACTCCACCGTGGGAACCCACGGAAGCGATTCCGGCAGACACGCAACACACCCGCCCCTTGCCGCCGCACGGAACTCCGCAGCCTCCGCAGACTTCGAAGCCTTCCCTCGGCTCTAGTACTTCTACTTCCCAGGACTCCGTACGCGAATGGAGTGCCTTCTCCCCCAAGACCTTGTTCTTCGGCTCGACCGACCTGGTCATCGATGCGCTGCTCAACTTCTTCTGGATCGTGGTGGTCGGCACGCTCATCTTCACGGGCGTCGCCATGATCCCGGCCCTCGGCCTGGGCCTACTGGTCCTGGCGGGAACCGTCTACGTGATCTGGGCGGCGGTGTGGCTGGAACGGCGCCGATCGGCGTCGTCGTTCGGTCTGGACCTGCGTGACCCGCAGCGGCGCCGCACCCCGCGCACGGACTGGGTGCGCGTTCCCCACCAACTGTGGCTGGACGCGACCGACAGCTCCGTGTGGCTCGGTTTCCTGCACCTGATCCTGACTTTCATCCTGGGTGCGCTGGCCGTGTTCTCGCTCGTGACTATTGGCGCGGGCGTCGTGGGCGCATTCTCGCCGCTGTTCGCTCCGGAGAACTCCATTGCGCAACGCTTCTTCACCCCGGTTCAGGGGTGGCCCGAATGGACCGGCGTGCTGGCAAGCATTCTGAGCCTCCTGATCGGTCTGGTCCTGCTGAGCCTGGTCACCCTGGCCCACCGCGGCCTGTCCGCCACGCTGCTGCGCATGAGTGAATCGGCCGCCCTGCGCCGCGAGGCCGCCGAGGCCCGCCGCCAGGTCGAGTACGCTACCGAGCCCGCGAATCCGCGGTCCGTGGCGCTCACACCGAACGCTCCCGCATCGAACGCGACCTGCACGACGGCGTTCAGCCCCAGTTGGTCTCGGTGGCCATGAACCTTTCGATGGCCAAGTCGCGCATCGACACCGACCCCGCCTACGCCAAGGAACTCGTCACCGAGGCCCACGGCACCACCAAGCTGCTATCACGGAGCTCCGCCGCCTGGCGCGCGGATTCCACCCGGCTGTCCTGGAGGATCGCGGGCTCGATGCCGCCATCTCAGCGGTGGCCGCCCAGGCCCCGTTCCCGGTCAACGTGAACGTGAACGTGCCCCGGCTGACGCCCGAAACCGAGGCTGCCGTGTACTTCGCGGTCTCCGAGTCCCTCACCAACGCGATCAAGCACTCCGGTGCCCGCACCGCCGACGTGGCCGTGTCCATCCAGGACGGCGACGTCCCCGGAACCTCCACCGTGGTGGCCGGAATCCGCGACTACGGCCGCGGTGGCGCACGGGTGGTACCCGGTGGTGGACTGTCCGGCATCGAGGATCGGATCCGCTCCGCGGGCGGCCAGTTTTTCCTGAACTCCCCCACGGGTGGACCGTCCGAGGTCATCGTGCAGCTCCCGCTGAACACACCGGCCCGCGCCGACACCAACCAACCGGACCGTCACGACTCCGACAGCAACGAGTCCGACCGCAACGTGCGGGCGGGCAGCCGGGCCGCGAGCGACGTCGTCCCGAATGAAGGAGCGTGACCCCGTGCGTATCGTGATTGCCGAAGACGCCGTGCTGCTGCGAGCCGGACTGGTGCGTCTCCTCACCGACGCCGGCCACCAAGTGGTCGCCGAAACCGACACCGCCGAGGGCCTTGTGAAGGCCGTTGAGGAGCACAAGCCGGACTTCGCGCTGGTGGACGTGCGACTCCCACCGTCCTTCACGGACGAGGGCATTCGCGCCGCGGTCCTCATCCGCTCCGCGCACCCGCAGGTGGCCGTGCTCGTGCTCTCCCAGTACGTGGAGGAGCGCTACGCGTCCGAACTAATCGCCTCGCGCCGCGAAGGCCTGGGCTACCTGCTCAAGGACCGTGTGGCGGACGTGGACCAGTTCCTGGAATCCGTGCAGACCGTGGGTCAGGGCGGAACCGTACTAGACCCCGAAGTGCTGACCCAGATTCTGGTGCGCTCCCGCCAACGCGAGGATCTGGAACTGCTTTCGCCTCGTGAACGCGAAGTTCTGGGGCTGATGGCACAGGGCCTGTCCAACGCGTCCATCGCCACCAACCTGTACCTGACCGAATCGGCCGTGGAGAAGCACATCGGCTCGATCTTCATGAAGCTCGGGGTGACGTCAGCGTCCGGCAATCGCCGCGTGCTGGCCGTTCTCAAGTACCTGGGCTACCCGGACCACTCCCTTTAGGACACCGCCATGAGCACACATTTTCCTCCTTCCCAGCCCGACGGCGCTCCCCACGGATCGTCCGAAACCGCACCTGCGGTGCCCTACGAGTCCTCGCGCACCGCGGGACCGCACCCCACCAATCCGCCCATCAGCCGGGGCGAGCGCCGCGGCTGGAATACGGCAACCGGCATCATCGGCGGCCTGGGTGCGCTGTCCCTATTGGTGGGCGGCGCGGGTGCCGCGACCGCCGCGGTGATGACCCAGGAGCGCACCGATACCTGGACCGCTTCCTCCGAGGCCTCGAGGATCGTGGTGGATTCGGACAGTGCCAACGTTCGCGTCCTCACGAGCCCCACGGTCGAGAACGTGGAGGTCAAGTGGCAGGAGTTCGGGTGGGGTCTGGGTGACCAGCCCTCGCCGCAGGAATCCGACGGCGTGATCAACCTGTCCGCCGAGCAGACCTCGCGGTGGAACAGCGCCATCAACAACATTGAGATCACCGTGCCGGAGAGCGACTCCGATACCTCGCTCGACCTCACCGCGGAACACGGGCTGGTGCATGTGACGGGCGCATTCGATCAGATCAACGCGAAGTCCATGTTCGGATCCGTGAGCGCGGATTCGGTCAAGGCCTCCGTGATCGACGCCCGCACCACCAACGGTCAGGTGCTGCTGAACGGCATCGAGGTCAGCGACCGGTTGGACGCCCACACCCGCAACGGTTTCACATCCGTCCGTGTGACCGGCGAGGCCCCGAAGCAGACCTCCGTGACCGCCGAGTCCGGGGTCTACGAGCTCAAGCTGCCCACCGCCGATTACTGGTACCCGGCCAACTCGCAACAGGGCTTCGACGACCCGCGCTCCCCCGAAACGGTCACCCCCGAGCGCGAGCAGTGGAACGATTCGTTCGACTCGAGCTTCGGGGACGACGCCGCTCCCTCACCGTCCGTGAGCCCGTCCGCTTCCCAGAGTGGCTTGCCCAGCGGCTCCCCCAGTGCGTCGCCGAGCACGGGAGCGTCGAGCAAGGCCGGCGCGGCGCCGTCGAACTCTGCGCGTGACGAATCCGGAATCGCAACAGCCTGGACCTCCGAGCAGGCGTGTGAATCCGCACCCGGTGAGCGGCCGTGCCTGTTCGTCGCGGGTCAGCCCGCGAGCGCGCAGGACAGCGCGGACATGCAGTACTGGCGCGAGGAGTGGAACTCCGCGTACGACCAGGCCATGTCCGAGAACCCCTGGGAGTTCCGAGACAACTAATCTCGACTCCGGCTATTCCCTGCACGACCAGCGGGCCCGTACCTCCAGGTGAGAGGTGCGGGCCGTTTTTTGGTGTCTTGACTCAGGCCATACGCTGGTCCCCGTGAGTCCATCGCGCATCCTCAAAGCCCGCATCGCTGTGTCGCTGCTGTTCATGACCAACGGCGCGATCTTCGCGAACCTGCTGCCGCGGCTTCCCGAGATCAAGGACATGTTCGAACTGTCCAACGCGATGTACGGGTTGGTGCTGATTGCACTGCCCATCGGTGGTGTGCTGGCGGGACCGCTGCCCGCTCCGATCATTCGACGCTTCGGAACCGCCCCTGCCGCGGCCGTGGGGTCAATACTGCTGGCCGGATCGGTGTTCTTTGCGGCGTCCATTCCGCATGTGGCCGTGTTTTTCATCGGTTTGCTGCTCGCTGGCGCCTTGGACGCGGTGGTCGACACCGCTCAGAACGCCCAGGGCCTGCGGGTGCAACGCTTGGCTGGGGTCTCGATCATCAACTCGATGCACGCACTGTGGAGTGTTGGCGCCGTGCTGGGTGGGCTCATGGGCACCGCGGCGATCGCCCTGCACATACCGCTGCCGATGCACCTGGCGATCAGCGGCGTTCTGTTCGCGGCAGTGGCTCTGGCGGCCATGCGATTCTCCCTCCCGGACAGTCACGAAGTCCCCGCGGAGGTCATGACCGACACCGCCGGCGTGCCCATCATCCGGCGGGTGCGGGTAAGGCGCTGCTGGCCCTGGTGCCGTTCGCGATCATCGCGATGTCCGGGGTGTTGGTTGAGGACATCGGCAACAACTGGGGCGCTGTGTATCTGCGAGACACCCTGGGCGCACCGGTGACCGTGATGGGTTTCGCCTACGTGGTCATGGTGGGCGCGCAGTTCATCGGACGGCTGCTGGGCGACCGGATGATCAACGCCTTCGGGGAAGTGAACATCACGCGCTTCGGTGGTGCACTGATCTTCCTGGGCATGGGCACCGTGATCATCGCGGCGAACGTTCCCATGGCTCTGGTGGGCTTCGGCCTGGCCGGTTTCGGTTGTGCAACGCTGGTGCCCAGCGCCTACGCCGCGGCGGACCGTGCTCCCGGGCTCAAACCCGGCACGGGCCTCACCCTGGTCAGCTGGAGCATGCGCGTGATCTTCCTGATCTCGCCCCCGCTGGTGGGTGCCCTGGCGGACAACATTGGACTGCGATTGGCCATCCTATTCGTTCCGCTCATGGGCCTGCTGGCGATCATCTTCGCCCGGTCGCTGCGGATCCGCGGCCGGGGTCGCTAACTCCCCGTGCCCAGTGCTCCGTGCCCCGTGCCCCGTGCTCCCCACGCTCCCCGAGGTTTAAGGTTCCCTATCCCTCTTTTCGAGGCGAAATTCGGTTGTTATGTCTCAGGACATCGGTGACAGTTCTGTGTCACGACATCGGTGACTGTTTGTGGGGTTTAGGTGGTGACAGTTCTGGGCTGAACTTGGTCGATGAGACCATCTTCGCCCAGCAGCTCACCCCTTGATCCCCGCGTGCGACTGGCGATCGCGTTGTGGCCTGATGATGCACCACGCGGGGCGGTGAGCATGTTCTGTGCCGAGCAGGGGATCTCACGCAAGACCTTCTACCTGCTGCGCCGACGCGCCCGTGAGCAGGGCCCCGATGCCGCGATCGAGCCCCGCTCACGCCGCCCGAAGAACTCACCGTCCAAGACAGCCGATGAGACGATCGAGATGGCGCTAGAGATCCGTAGGCTCCTGGAGGAATCCGGGCTGGATTACGGGCCCATCAGCGTGTCCGACAAGATGGCCGCACTGGAGATGCCAGCGCCCTCACCAGCGACGCTGGCTCGAGCGTTCCGCAAGGCCGGGGTTGCCCGGGCTCAGCCGCAGAAGAAGCCACGCTCGTCGTGGAAACGATTTGTCTATCCCCGTCCCAATGACTGCTGGCAAATCGATGCCACCGCATGGGTACTCAGCGCAGGCCGCACCTGCGTGATCTTCCAGCTCATCGATGACCACTCTCGTTTCCAACTGGCTTCTTTAGCGGCGGAGTCGGAAAACGCAGCCAGCGCGGTCGAGGTCGTGACTACCGCAGTAACCCGTCACGGGATACCGCGGCGATTCCTCTCCGATAACGGGACCGCGCTGAACCCCACCCGGTTTGGCCGTTCCTCCCAGCTGGTCAATTACTTACTCAGTCTCGGGGTGCAACCGATCACCGGTAAACCGTACAAACCCACTACCCAGGGCAAGAACGAACGCTTCCACCGCACCCTGACCCAGTGGCTGTCTAAACAGCCCTGGTTGATACGTTGTCGCAGCTGCAAACCCAACTCGATGAGTTCGAGATCATCTACAACACCCAACGCCCCCATCAAAGCCTCCCAGAGCGGGTGACCCCGTTCCAGGCCTGGAATGCCCAGCCCAAAGCACCACCACCGCAGTTACCGGCCGAGCACACCGTGAGCATCGACACCGGCCCACGGCCAGCCCAGTGGCAGCACCGCACCTGGACACCAGGCGTGGACGATCACGGGCTACGACTGGTGTCCTCGATAGGGGTCATCCAAATCCACACGGTGACTTTTCATCTCGGCCTGGCACTAGCCGGAACCACAGTCGCAGCAGTCTGGGACAACGACACGGTCATGATCGCTACCACCGACGGGGAACTACTGATCACCTACCCCGCCCCCGGCAGCGAGCAGCGCCCAAGGACAGAAGGTACTTCAGCAAGAAACATGCCCTGCAAATCACCCCAGCACTACAGAAACTGTTACGGAAGCCCTGACACCCCAAACGTCACCGATGTCCTGACACAAAACTGTCACCAAAGACCTGAGACATCACACCTCATTTTCGTGTTCGAAAAAGGGATAAGGAACCTTAAATCACTCGGTGTCGTGAGGCCAGCGCGGGTCAGCCGAGTGGGGCGGTCGCCGGGTGGGCGGACCGCTGGGCCTAGCAGTCAGGCGTGTCAGCCTGCGGGTGCTGCTGCGGTGTCCACGTAGGCGGGGACGGTAGCGAGCATCGTCTGCAGCTTGGTGAGTTCCGCGGTGGCAGCGTCCGTCAGTTTCTTGTCCTTTGGAGCTGCCGCAGCCTTCTCGACGGCGGCCTGGGTTGCCGTCAGCTGGGCCGTGAACTTCGGATCCTGCTGATCCACCCCGGCGGTGACCAATTGCTGCGACAGCAACGGCAACTGAGCGTTCAACTGCGACCCCGGGCCGAACTGCTGCTCCGGAGTCAGCGCCAGTTGGGCGTTCACGAACACCTGGGTGCGCTGCTGGAGCTGCTCGAGCGTGGTCAGCTGAGTGATAGGTGCGGTGTACGGGTTGACCGCAGGCTTGTCATCCTTGGGATCAGTACCGGGCTCCGGTGCCTCGGGCGGGGTGCCCGGTCCACCCGGAACCTCCGGCTCGGCCGGGGGCTTGGGCTTCGTGGGAGTCTCGCCGTCTGCCGGTTTGGTGGGTTCGGCCGGCTTGGTCGGCGTGGGTGCCGGAGGGTTGGTCGGTTCGGCTGGCTTGGTGGGCGCGGGTTCAACCGGTGGCTTCGGAGCGGGCGGGACCTTATTGGCCTCTTCCTGAGCCTTCTTCTCGGCTGCGGCCTTGTCAGCTGCAGCCTTGTCAGCAGCGGCCTTCTCGTCTGCCGCCTTCTTTGCAGCGGCATCCTTCGCGGCCTTGTCAGCGGCAGCCTTCTCCTTGGCCGCTTTCTCCTTGGCCGCCTTGTCCTTCGCAGCCTTATCGGTAGCAGCCTTATCGGCAGCGGCCTTGTCCTTGGCACCGCTGTCAGTCCTAGGAGTGTTCGACGACGCGCCGGAGCCGCCACCCTGGGTTGAACCACCGCTCGGGCTGGACGGAGTGGCATTGGACGTTCCACGGGAGGGGCTGCCCGCGTTCACGCGGCCCTCGGCGCCGTCGTTGGCGTTGGCGTTGGCG
>NZ_AJXN01000138.1 GCF_000286355.1 Kocuria atrinae C3-8
TGTCAAGCCCCGAGTTTTGTAGAGGGATTTCTATCTGGAAATTGATGCCAACGCCCGAGCAGGCAGCTGCGCGTGGACTACTTCGAACTCGACAGGAGGCACGTGCCCGATCTCGCCATGAAGACGGCGATGGTTGTACCAATCGACCCACTCAGCGATCGCGACCTCGACATGCGACACATCCCGCCACGGCCCGTGATTCCGGACCAACTCAGCCTTGAACAACGAGTTCAAAGCCTCCGCCATCGCGTTGTCATACGAGTCACCACGGGACCCGACCGACGCGACAGCATCCTCCACCGCGAGTCGCTCCGCGTAGCGCACGGCACGATACTGAACTCCGCGGTCGCTGTGATGGACCAGACCGGACAGATCGTCACCATCACGCCGACGTGTCCAGATCCCCATCTCCAACGCATCGATCGCCAACGCCGTGTACAACCGCGTTGACACCTGCCAGCCCACGATCCGACGAGAGAACACATCCAAGACGAACGCGACATACGCCCATCCGGCGAACGTCCGCACATACGTAATATCCGCGACCCACAACTGATTGACCGCCTCGGCCGTGAAGTCACGATTGACGAGATCTGCAGGCCTGTCCGTCTCCGGGGCCGGCTTCGTCGTCCGGGGCCCCTTGGCTCGGCTCACGCCGCGGAGTCCCGCCGTCCTCATCAGCCGCTCCACGGTGCACCGGGCCACCTCGTGGCCCTGTCTGCGTAGTTCGGCATGGACCTTACGCGCTCCGTAGACGCCGTAGTTCTCCTCGTGCACCTGCCTGATCTCCTCTGTCAGCTCCGCATCCCGCCGGCGCTTGGTGAAGGCTTGCGGGTGCGGTGGGCGTAGTAGCTGCTCGGGGCGATCTGCAGCACCCTGCAGATCGGCTCGACCCCGTGCTCATCCCTGTGCGCGTCGATGAACGCGCACATCATCGCGAGGGGCGGTCGAGCTCCGCCGCGAAGAAAGCCGAGGCTTGCCGCAGGATCGTGTTCGCACGCCTGAGCTCGCGGTTCTCCCGTTCAAGCTCCGCCATCCGAGCCGCGTCTTCCGACGTAGTACCCGGCCTGAGGCCTTCATCAACCTCGGCCTTCTTCACCCAGGTACGCAGCGCTTCGGGGTGGACACCGAGTTGCTCGCCGATCCGATTGAACGCGCCCCTGCGAGCTTCGGGATCTTTGCGCGCATCGATCGCCATCCTCGTGGCTCGCTCGCGTAGCTCGTCGGGGTACTTTCGTGGTGCGACCATGCCGCCCATCCTTCCGGGTTATCGATGTCTCCATTAAACCCGGGGCGATTCATGGTGTGGCCATCTGTTCATAACCGGTGGCATATCCCAGTCCCGCAGCCAGCATGCCAAGGGAAACGGCTGTAGCCGGGAGTGTCTTAGTCATTGTCTTCGTCTTCATCACATGTCCTTTCGAGATTGTGATTGAAAGCACTCCCTACTATGCCTGGGTGCTTTGTATATGGCTAGAGATGAAGGATGACCTTGGGATCTGCTCCTGAATGTTAATTGAGTGGGCTTGTCAATCTTCGAAAGAAAGGTTATGACTGCCGCTTACTCTGAATTTTGCATTCGTGGTTTGGCCTGACGGTGTGAATTTTGAGGAATTTGAACAAGGGTCGTTTATTTGCATATTGCCAAGTTGACTGGCACCGTTTTTGATTCTTATGACCAAAATTGCTCAGATCCAGCCCTCTTCCCATGCCTTCTGCGCGGCCTGCTGGCGGCTGCTGACTCCCAGCTTGGCAATGGCGGAGGAAACGTAGTTCCTGACGGTCCCGGCAGCGAGGTGGAGTTCGTCGGCGGTCTGTGCGAGAGTTTCATGTTCCGTGGTTGCACGTAGTACGTCGAGCTCACGCTCGGACAACGGACAGTCCGTGCCAGTGAGGGCGCTGGCCGCTATCTCCGGGTCCACGTACCGCGCTCCGCCGGCCACCGTGCGAATGACTTCAGCGAGCTTTTCTGAGGGCGTGGACTTGGGTACGAAGCCCTTGACGCCGGCGGCTAGGGCCCGTCTCAGGACGCCCGGACGAGCATGACGGGTCACCATCACGATGTGTGTATCGATCTCCCGGAGGATGTTGGACGCTGTGTCGACACCGTCGGTGGGAGGCATTTCAAGGTCCAATACACACACGCTGGGGCGGTGTTCCTGCGCGGCAGCGAGGGCATCAGTACCGTTGTCGACCTCGGCGACGACATCGAAATCATCCTCGAGATCCAGAAGCGCAGCCAGGGCACCGCGGATCAGGTGCTCGTCGTCGGCAAGCACGATGGAAATGGGGGAGTTGTTCACTGTGAGTCGTCCTTGTCGTGTGCGGCTGAGGAGTCCATAGATCTGGGCACCGAGACCCTGAGGAGAAATTCGTTCTCTGGAGTGATCTCGGTAGCGAGCTGTCCTCCAAGGTCCGCGAGGCGGCGTCTGAGTCCATCGAGGCCGGAGCCGCCTCGGAGATCAGCTGAAGGCTGCGTCGCGGAGGCGGGAGCGCCGTCGTTGCGAATTCTGAGTTCCACAGCAGATGTGGCGCCAGCGGAGGAGGAGTCTTGGAGGGAGAGGTCGAAGTCAGCGGTGCTCGCGTGGGAATGCCGCAGGATGTTGGTGGTCGCCTCGCGGACCGTGAGTCCCAGGACTGATCCGAGTTCCGCGGACTCCGACTGTTGGGACCACGTGGCGATCAGTGCCGGCACGTTGACGTTCGTCGTGACGCCCGCGGACTCCAACACGGCAGAGGCGTTATTCAGCTCCTGGGTGAGTGTGGTCTTCCTGTACCCCTGGACCAGGGCGCGGGTCTCCTGCAAGGCGGTCTGAGCGGCGTCGTGAGCTTCGAGAATGTGTGGTGCGGCGGCTTCCGGTCGGTCTTTGGCGAGCAAGCGGGACGCGAGATCTGTCTTCAGGCTGATCACCTGGAGATGGTGGCCCTGAACGTCGTGGAGATCGGCCGCGAAGCGCAATCGTTCGTTGGTGATGGCCAGTTCTGCCGCCTGTTGGCGGGTGGTATCGAGTTCGACCATGACCGCCCAAACCCACAAGGATGTCGGCGCACCGATGACAGCGAAGAACGATACCCAGGTGACCCAGACCAGTCCTTCCGTGTCAGCGGGCTGCCCGTTGATGAGAGTTGCCACGTACAGGTGAATGGCGGGGAGGAACATCGAGATCATGATGAGCCACCATCGACCTTGTTCAGGGACAGCGCAGATGTGGCCAGGACGAATGCGACCGGTAAGGCGCCGACTCCAAACGCGGGAGCAGCCCACAAACTGATCAGCGCTGTGGCGACCCCAAGAATGCAGGCGATGGCCATGGGCCGAGTTCGGAGCGTTCTGCTATTGACCCCTCGACGGACCCTGTAGATGGCTGCCGCCCAAGGCAACAGGGCGAGCGCACCCAGTACTGCCGCCACCACCGCGATGGGTTGCGGATCGCTCACGAGCCGCACAGCGATGCCTAGGCCGTAAACGAAAAACGCCAGAAACATGAGCGACAGATACGTGCTCCACCACACCATGGCCATGTCGCGGCGCTGGTGCATTGACGCCGCTGTCGAGCTACTGGGCGTCGTGTCATGGGCTGCCGTTGATCGGTCCGTGGAAAGGGCCATAGAAACACCCTAAGCGCTGTTCACCCCGGATATGACAGCTGTCATAGGGGTTTGATGACACCGCACGCCCAACTCGTGACAGGGCGACACTAACGGCGTGGACCGGATCCCGGAAGAGTGGAACTCAACAAGCCAACCGGAACTCGCCGGTTCACAGATCGAAAGGACAGACCAATGCTCGACTGGTTGCAGACCTCCGTAGAAGCCACCGGACCCATGGCACAGGCATTCTTCCTGATGCTCGGCGGGGCCATCCCGTTCATCGAGTCCTATGGATCATCATTCCTGGGCGTCGTAGTAGGTGTGCCCCTGTACATCTCCGTTCCGGCCGCGGTCCTGGGCAACATCATCTCAATGCTCGTCCTGGTCCTCGGCGCTGAAAAGCTCCACAAGCTGTTCCGTAAGAACAAGCCGGCTGCGGAGCCCAGCAAGCGGAAGCAGAAGTTCTACCGCTTGTTCGAGAAGTACGGCGTGGCCGGTGTTTCGTTGATCGGCCAGTGGTTCCTGCCGAGCCAGATCACCTCGTCCATGATGGCGGGAGCAGGCGTGGCCAAGGGCAAGATCATCTTCTGGCAGGTCATCGCCATCGCCCTGTGGGGCGTGGTGTTCGCGGGATTCGCCACGGCGGGCATCAACATCATCGGCGTTGCCTGACCTGGCGCGGTTTGCGCGAACCGCCGCCCCAGAAAACGAGGGACTCACCCCGACAAAGGGTGAGTCCCTGTTCGTGTGCGCGGATAGTCAGTTCTTGTCGTTGATACCGGGCACCACGGCGCCGGTGGGCAAGCCCTTCTCCGCATACCCGCGGTACACCGGCTCCCAATCCAGGGGAGTGGTCATCGTGTCCCCGGTGAGTACGCTCTGCATCGCGTGCAGGCACACGTGCCAGCCAGCTGCATTGCGGGCCGCAGTGTTCTCGGCCTCCAGAAACTCGATGAACGTGAGCTTGCTGCCCTGTTCGCTGGGCTCGACCGTCATATCGACCTCGGAATCACCCCATGTGAACGACCAATGGCGCTCCGGTTCCCAATTGGTCACGGTGCCGGTGCTGGATTCCATGTGCGGGTCACCGGTGAACACGATTCCGCCGCCTTGGTGCGCATTCAGTTGCACGCGTGAGGGGAACCAACGGCTCATGGCCGGTGCAGTGGCCACGGTGTCCACAGCTGTCCGGGTGCCACCGGGTACTCACGTTCGAAGACGATGGCGGGGCGGTCATCAATGACCTCGTACGTGCCGTCGTGGTATTGCGGGGCGCTGTTCATCACGGGTACGGACTCCTTGGTCGGGGCCTCGGGCTCGGCGCGGCTGAGCGCGCCATGATGCACCCATTCAATCCCGCGGCGGGGCTTCCCACAACTACCGACCTAATTAACGCCGACGGCGCGGGCGAGGAAAACTCGCGCGGCGCCGTCGGCGATCGGTCTGGGGAGCAAGAACCCGTCACGCCGAGACGGGGGAGTCCTCCGGGGCCTTCAGGTCATGGCGGCGATTCTTGAGGATGCGATCCATGATCGTCGCGATGGCGCCGTCACCGGTCACGTTGCATGCGGTGCCGAACGAGTCGATGGCGATGTAGGTCGCGATCATCAGACCAACGGCCGTCTCGTCGAAACCGAGCACAGACTGCAGGATGCCGACCGCAGCCATGATGGCGCCGCCGGGAACGCCGGGGGCGGCCACCATGGTGACGCCCAGCAGGAAAATGAAGCCCACGTACTGCCACGAGTTGATGGGCATGCCCGTGATCGTCATGATCGCCAGGGAGAACAGGACGATCTTCATGGTGGATCCGGACAAGTGGATCGTGGCGCACAAGGGAATGGTGAAGCCTGCCACGCGGTCGTCAACGCCATTGCGTGCTGCGGACTTGAGCGTCACCGGAATGGTTGCCGCCGAGGAGGACGTGCCCAGCGCGGTGGCGTAAGCGGGGAGCATGTTCTTGAGCAGTACGAAGGGATTGCGCTTGGCGACGATTCCAGCAACCACGTACTGGATGACCAGGATGACCACGGTCATGATGAACGCCAGAATCACGATGCGGAAGAACGTGGAAATGATGGTGGTGATCTGCCCGTTCATGGTGATGCTCATGAACATGCCAAAGATATAGATGGGCAGCAGCGGAATGATGACCTTTTCCACGATCATCATGATGATGATGCGCAACTCATCGAAGCCCTTGTGGAGCGAGTTGCCCTTGATCATGGTGATGCCCACGCCCAGGCAGAAGGACAGTACCAGTGCGGTCATGACATCGAACACGGGCGGCATGGTGATTTCGAAGAACCCGGACAGCGCGTGGTCCTCAGGGTTTTCCAGTGAGCCCACCGAGCCGCGGTCGCCCAATAGCCACGGGTAGCTCGCCTTGGCCACGAGGAACGCCAAGAGGCCTGCGAAGACCGTGGATCCGTAGGCAATGCCCGCGGTGACGGCCAGCCACTTGCCCGCGCCACGCCCGAGGTCGGCGATGGCCGGGGTTACCAGCGCCACGATCAACACGGGGATCAGGAACCCCAAGAACTGGCTGAAGATGCCGTTGAAGGTCAGGAAAACGCGTGCGACGGCTTCGGGGAAGAACATTCCGCATACGATGCCCAGCACGATGGCCACCAGTACCCGCAGCAGCAGGTTTTTGGACAGGGAACGAAGACTCATGGTTCAAGATCTCTCGGGACAAGGAGGGGTATTGGTTCAACGACACGTTCTCACGATTGTGGCCGTGCCGATGTCGCTGACACCGTCCGTTTCGAACGGCGGTGACCAAGCTGACCCACGGTTGAGGGGACGCCGACCGCGTCCCCTTTGTAGAATGCAATGAACACTACCGCGACACCTCTTGTCGCTTCCACGCTTTTGGCCTTCGGGCCCACAAGGAGATCCCTTTGACCGATTCCGAACAGTACGGTTCCCGCGACAATTCCGAGCGTTCCGGCGGAGACCGACGCCGCGGCTCGGGCGGGCCCGGCGGCTGGAACAACCGCGGAGATCGGGATCGCTCCTGGCAGGACCGCGGCGACTCGAGGGATCGTCGGGACGACCGTCGTTCTTTCGATGGCCGCAGGGAGGATCGGGGCGGCGATCGTCGAGACTTCCGCCGTGATGACCGTGGCGGGGAACGTAGGGATGATCGACGCCGGGACGGCCAGGGTGGCGAAGACCGCCGTGGACCTCGACGCTGGGACGACCGCCCCCGCAACGACCGCTCGGATGCGCGGTCGGGTGATCGCAAGGGTCAGAGCCGACAGTTCGATCGGTTCCAGGATCGCAAGGACGGCCACCGTTCGGAGCGCCGCAGTGGTGACTGGGAGCGCAAGCGCGAAACCGGTAACCGGAGCCGCACCTGGGAGGACCGCGGGGGTTCACGTGACCGCCGTGATGACCGAGGCGGGGACCGCCGCGACGATCGCCGTTCCTTCGACGGTCGCCGCGATGACCGCGGTGGAGATCGCAGGGACTTCCGCCGTGAGGACCGTTCCAACGACCGCCGTGATGACCGCGGGGGCCGTTCCGATGGTCGACGCGCCGAGGGATACGGCGGAGGTGACCGTCGCGAGAACCGACGCTGGGATGATCGTCCCCGTAACGACCGCAACGACCGTCGGTCCTACGGAGACCGCACCGATGACCGGCGCAACGACCGTGGAGGCCGTTCGGACGACCGTCGTTCCTTCGATGGACGTCGTGATGACCGTGGCGGGGATCGACGTGATGTCCGTCGTGATGACCGCGGTGGCCGTTCCGATGGACGCAAGGACTTCCGCGGCGATGACCGCCGTGACGACCGCCGTTCAAGTGAGGGACGTCGTGACGATCGCGGTGGGGATCGTCGTGACTTCCGTCGTGATGATCGTGGTGGCCGCCCAGACGGCCGCAAGGACTTCCGCCGTGACGACCGTTCCGGTGGTCGGCGTGATGATCGGCGTCGCGACAACTTTGGTGGCGACGATCGCCGCAGGGACGCTGACCGCGAAGAGCGCATGACCCGACGGGATCTGAACGATCTGGACAAGCCCCGGTTCATTGCGCCGGACATCGACGAGGACGTC
This sequence comes from Kocuria atrinae C3-8, assembly GCF_000286355.1. Classification (GTDB taxonomy): domain Bacteria; phylum Actinomycetota; class Actinomycetes; order Actinomycetales; family Micrococcaceae; genus Kocuria; species Kocuria atrinae_A. The sequence continues at coordinate 7,659 of NZ_AJXN01000138.1, forward strand.
ACGGGTCGCGAGGTCGACAAGCCTACGCGTCGTCAGCTCGAGGCACTCGAACCCCGCAACGCGGAGCGAGTTGCCCAGCACCTGGTCATGGCCGCGCGCTACCTGGAGGTGGATCCCGAGTTCGCGCTCGAGCACGCCAACGCCGCCGTGCGGAAGGCCGGCCGCATTGCGGTTGTCCGTGAAGCAACGGGTGTGGCTGCCTACGCCGCCGAGGATTATGCGCTGGCGCTCAAGGAACTTAGGACACATCGCCGTATTTCCGGCTCGGAAGAGCACCTGCCGCTCATCGTGGATTGCCAGCGCGCATTGGGTAAGGCCGAGAAGGCTCTCGAGGAAGCTCAGTCGAGCGCGGTCGAGAAGCTGGATGCTGCGGGCAAGGTGGAATTGGCCATCGTGGTCTCCGGAATCCATGCGGACGCCGGCGACAACCAGGCATCCCTGAAGGCCCTGCAGATCCCGCAGCTCGACAAGAACCGCGGTTTCTCCTACAGCCCGCGCCTGTTCCGCGCCTACGCAGAAGCATTGCGCGGTGTCGGCCGGGACAAGGAGTCCTTGAGCTGGGAACGCCAGGCCATCGTGGCCGAGGCCGCACTCGGACTGGGACAGTTCTCCGAACCGGAGATCGTGGACCTCGGCGACGACATCGACCTGGACGCCGCCAAGGAGACCGTTCGCGAGGCCGGTGAGCGCCACAGCGAAAACGTCGACGCCACGGCCGAGACGCCTCACGAGTCTGCCAACGCGACCAACGCGACCAACTCGGGTGTTGGTAATGCCGAGGCGGACGACGACGCTCCGGCCACCAACGCTGTCGACAGCCAGGACGACGTCGCCGTCACCGAGGCATCTGCTCCCGTAGAGGCCGAGGCGTCCGCACCGTCTGCCCAGCGCACGGACGACGAGGCGGGCGACAACACCGACTCGGGCGTCGCCGCTCCTTCCGAGGCCGACGACGCCGCGGAACCTTCCGAGACAACGGCTCCCATGGAGCCGGGCGAGTCCCAGACCGTGGCCCCCGCGTCTGAATCCGGAGAGACCGCTGAGACCGGTGACGATTCCGAGAACCATGACCGATGAGCCGCTGATCAGCCGCTTTGACGCGCTGCTCTGCGACCTGGACGGCGTGGTCTATGCGGGTCCTGATGCCATTGATGGTGGACCGGAATCACTGAACCGTGCCGTGGAGATGGGCGTTCCGGTGATGTACGTGACGAATAACGCGTCACGCCCACCGGCCGCCGTGGCTGAGCACATCTCGGAACTGGGCGCGCCGACTCGGGAAAGCAACGTGGCCAGCTCCGCTCAAGCTGCGGCCAAGCTGCTGGCCGGTCGACTCCCCGAGAAGGCCAAGGTGCTGATCACCGGTGCGCAGGCGCTCGCGGACGAAATCAGCGCGGTGGGCCTGACTCCGGTCTGGTCACAGTCGGAAGAGCCCGTCGCAGTGGTTCAGGGCTTCAACCCCAAGCTCGGGTGGGAACAGTTGGCCGAGGCTGCCTACACTTTGGCCGATGAATCGGTGCTGTGGTGCGCGACCAATACCGACCTAACCATTCCCAAGGAACGTGGTATCGCGCCGGGTAATGGCACCCTGGTGGCGGCGGTGGCCGCGGCCACGGGGCGCGAGCCCATCGTTGCGGGCAAACCCCAGGCGCCGGTGTTCCACGAGGCCGCCGATCGCGCGAAAAGCCAGCGCCCCGTGGTGGTGGGCGATCGCCTCGACACCGATATCCGTGGTGCCCACGCCGCAGGTATGGAAAGCATCGAAGTGTTCACGGGAGTGGACACTCCGGAAACCGTGTTGCGCACGTGCGATCAGGAACGACCGACGTATTTGCTGGGCAACTTGCGGGAACTGTTCGAGGCATACCCCGATCCGCAGGTTTCCCGCGAGGACAACAGTGATCAAGAAGTGACCGCTACGTGCCGTGACGCCATTGCAGTTGCACGAGACAACGGTGTGCGGATCCAGGCCCCGGAAAACAGTCTGGACGGCTGGCGTGCCGCGTGCGCCGCATGGTGGGCGCTGCACCCGGACGCTGAAACCCCGACCGATCCCGAAGTGACGTGGGAGGCGGCACGATGAGCGAGCAGTTCCCGAATGACAGCTGGGACGCCCCCGACAGCAACGCTCCGGACCTCGATGCCCAGGAGTTCGACGTCGTGGATGACGATGCTGCCTACCGTGCAGACTCTGATCCGGTGCCCGTCACCGGGCTGGATTCCGTGGACCGGGTGCTCGCCAAGGAAGCAGCGGTGAGCGAGCTGCCGGTCAACGAACGTGCTGCGGCGTATCAGGAACTCCACGCTGAGTTGGAAGCGATCCTGAACCAACAGCCCGGTTCCCTCCCCACTGGACTCACGGGCCAGTGAACCAGCGCCTGGACCAAGCCCTGACCACACGAGGGCTCGCCCGGTCCCGGACGCTTGCGGCGTCCTGGATCCGGGACGGACGCGTCAGCGTGAACGGCTCGCCTTCCACCAAGCCGTCCCTCAAGGTGACTGACGAGGACCAGCTGGAGGTGGCGGCGTCGGCGGCGGACGAGTACGTCAGCCGAGCGGGGCACAAACTGGCCGGCGCGCTGGATACCTTCACCGAGATCGACCCGTCAGGACTACGGTGCCTGGACGCCGGGGCGTCCACCGGTGGATTCACTGATGTCTTGCTGCGCCGCGGCGCGCGCGAAGTGGTCGCGGTGGACGTGGGCCACGATCAACTGGTGGCCGAGCTGCGCAACGATGAGCGCGTGCGCGTGTTCGAGGGTCTCAACGTGCGCTACATGTCCCCGGAAGACATCGGTGGGCCGGCGGACCTGACCGTGTGCGACTTGTCGTTCATCTCGCTCACCCTGGTGACGGATGCGCTCGGGCGTGCCACCAAGGACGGAGGAGACGTGCTGTTCATGGTCAAACCGCAGTTCGAAGTGGGCGTGCACAACCTCTCGCGCACCGGGGTGGTGACCTCCGAACGGGAACGACGCCGCGCCGTGGACGGCGTGATCGCGGCCGCCGAAAAGGCCGGCCTCGAAGTGAATGGCAGGGTGGAAAGCCCCCTGCCGGGCCAAGACGGTAACGTGGAGTTCTTCGTCTGGTGCCGTAAGCGAAGCACCGTTCAGCGAGTCGGATCGCTCGCGTAGTCTTAGCAAAGTCCGTTCGACCGCAGACCGAATCGCAGGAGGATGACCCGAACACGTGAGCCGGAAAATCTTGGTCATGACACACACGGCAGGCGTGACGCCAAGGACGCCGCCCGTCAGTCCTGCGCGCAATTGCACGACGCCGGGCTGACTCCTGTGCTGTCCCGCCGAGATCTGGAAGCGTTGCAAGCGGATGGCCAGTCCATGGCTCCCGTGGAGATCGTCGAAGAAGACGTGGCTCTGCGGGACATCGAACTGGTCATGGTGCTCGGCGGCGACGGCTCCATCTTGCGTGCAGCTGAAGTGGTCCGCGGCGTGGACACCCCGCTGTTGGGCGTGAACCTGGGGCACGTGGGGTTCCTGGCCGAATCCGAACGCTCCGGTCTCACCGAGACCGTCGAGGCGATCGTGGACGGCCGGTACACCGTGGAACGCCGCATGGCGCTGGACGTGACCGTGTGGGAGAACCAGAAGAAAGTCCTCCACACCTGGGCACTCAACGAGGCCTCGGTCGAAAAGGGCAACCGCGAAAAAATGGTGGAAGTGGTCATCGAGGTGGATCGCCGCCCGCTGTCCACGTTCGGTTGTGATGGTGTGGTCATGGCGACCCCCACCGGTTCCACCGCCTACGCCTTCTCCGCGGGCGGACCCGTGGTGTGGCCGGAGGTCGAGGCGCTGCTCATGGTCCCGCTCTCGGCGCACGCCTGTTCTCACGCCCGCTCGTGATTTCCCCGCGTTCCACCATGGCGGTGGAGGTGCTGACTCGCACCGACGCGCGCGGCGTGCTGTGGTGCGACGGTCGCAGGACCGCAGATCTGCCGCCCGGCTGCCGCATCGAGGTGCGCCGCTCGGACAAGCCAGTCAACTTGGCGCGCATGCACGCCACTCCGTTCTCGGAACGTCTCGTCAAGAAGTTCGAACTGCCCACCGCCGGTTGGCGCGGCCCACTGCCCAGCGAGCAGCTGGAGGCCAAGACCACGGCACTGCCCATGGTGGAACCCAAGCACAACGTGGTCTCCGAAGAACACGGATTCCCCAAGCTCAGTGTGGGGCGGGAGATTCCGTACGATCCTATTTCTGCTCGCGACAGCGACAGTGCGCGGCACATCCTCGACCAATCCCCGGACCGATCCTCGTCAGGTGAGAACCCGAGCCAATGATCGAAGAAATTCACATCCATGACCTGGGTGTCATCACGGATGCCGTGCTGCCCCTGGGACCCGGACTCTCCATCCTGTCCGGTGAGACCGGTGCCGGTAAGACCATGGTGGTCACCGCCCTCGGCATGCTCCTGGGCAACCGTGCGGACGCGGGCGCGGTGCGTTCCGGAAGTGGCAAGGCCCTGGCCGAGGCGACCGTCATGGTGCCGGCCACGCACGGCGCGGTTGAGCTCGTGGAGGAGGCGGGCGGCGTCGTCGACGTCGAAACCGTGAACGGCCGGGACGAGGCGCAGATCCTGTTGTCCCGAACCGTTTCCGCTGAGGGTCGGAGCCGCGCGCACGTGGGCGGACGTTCGGCGCCGTGGGAACTGGGCGCGTGGGGGAGACCTGGTGGCCGTGCACGGTCAGTCCGATCAACTGCGGCTGAAGTCCGCGGTGGCTCAGCGCAAGGCTCTGGACGAGTATGCGGGGGCGCCACTGGCCAAGGAACTGGCCGAGTACCGCGAGAAGCTGGCCCGCTATCGGACCATCGTGGCAACCCTGCGCGAGATCAAAGAGAACATGCGCGAGCGAGCTCTGGAGGCCCAGAGCCTGACCACCGCGCTCGAAGAAATCGATGCGGTGGAGCCGATCTCCGGTGAGGACGTTCAACTGGACGCCGAGAGCGAAAAGCTCACCAACCTCGAGGCATTGCGTTCGGCGGCCGTGACCGCGCAGGCCGCGTTGAGCGGAACGGACGCGGACGACGAGCCCACCGCCAATGCCGTGGCTTTGCTGTCCCATGCTCAGCAAGCACTCGACCATGAGTCGGATTCGGATGCAGATCTGGCCGAGTTGGCCACGCGGGTGCGTGAACTCACGGTGGTCGCCGCCGACGTCGCCGCGGACCTGTCCGGGTACGCGAGCGGTCTCGACGAGGACGGCCCCGCGCGGTTGGCTCAGGTGGAGCAGCGCCGTAACGCGCTGCGGACCCTCACACGCAAGTACGGGACCACGATCGACGAGGTCATCGAATGGGCGGACACCGCCCGCGGTAGGCTCTCCGACCTGGTGGACGACCCGCAACGCGACGAAGAACTGCGCTCCGAGGCCCACGCCCTGCACCAGGAATTGCTCGAGCGCTCGCAGACCATGCTGGAGCTCCGACGCAAGACCGCCGAGAAGCTGTCCCAGGCCGTGAGCAAGGAATTGACCGCTCTGGCCATGCCCAACGCGTCGCTGGTGGTATCGGTGGAACCCACCGAACAGTTCACCGAACACGGTCGCGACGAGATCGAGTTCATGCTGGCACCCCACCCGGATGCCAAGCCCCGGCCGCTGGGCAAGGGCGCCTCCGGTGGTGAACTCTCCCGCATCATGCTGTCCCTGGAAGTCGTGCTGTCCGAAGTGGACCCGGTGCCGACCTTCGTCTTCGACGAGGTGGACTCCGGCGTGGGCGGTAAGGCCGCGGTGGAAATTGGTCGGCGCCTCAAGATGCTGGCCAAGAACGTTCAGGTGCTCGTGGTGACGCACCTGCCGCAGGTCGCCGCCTTCGCGGACCACCACGTGCTGGTGACCAAATCTTCGGATTCCACGGTTTCGGACGTGAGAGTGCTCACGGACGAGGAACGTGTGGTGGAATTGGCCCGCATGCTCGCGGGCCACGAAAACTCTGAAGCGGCGCGGGAACACGCCCGCGAGCTCTTGCGGGACGCAACCGCATGACACAACTGCCCCTCAACTCAACGCAACTGGAATGGTAGGCTGAAATTCCGTGGTGAACGCTCAGAACGCCGCCCCCGAGGCAGGCACGCAGAACAACGGCAGAGTTACTCGACAGATCTTCGTCACGGGTGGTGTAGCTTCCTCTCTTGGCAAGGGCCTGACGGCCTCGTCACTGGGCATGTTGCTCCGCTCTCGCGGACTCTCGGTGACCATGCAGAAGCTGGATCCGTACCTCAACGTTGATCCCGGAACCATGAACCCGTTCCAGCACGGCGAAGTCTTCGTCACCGACGACGGCGCAGAAACCGACCTGGACATCGGTCACTACGAGCGCTTCCTGGACGAGAACCTGGACGCCTCCGCCAACGTGACCACGGGTCAGGTGTACTCCACCGTGATCGCCAAGGAACGCCGCGGCGAATACTTGGGCGACACGGTTCAGGTCATCCCGCACATCACGAACGAGATCAAGCGCCGCATGCGCCGCCGTTCGGAGGACCAGGACGCCCCGGACATCATCATCACCGAGATCGGTGGCACCGTGGGTGACATCGAATCCCAGCCCTTCATCGAGGCGGCCCGCCAGGTGCGCCAGGATGTGGGCCGCAACAACGTGTTCTACTTGCACGTTTCCCTGATCCCGTTCATCGGCCCGTCCGGTGAGCTCAAGACCAAGCCGACCCAGCACTCCGTGGCCACGCTGCGCGGTCTGGGCATACAGCCGGACGCACTGGTGCTGCGTTGCGACCGTGAGGTTCCGGACGGCATGCTCCGCAAGGTTGGCGGCGCGTGCGACGTTGACCTGGACGCCGTGATCTCGTGTGCCGATGCCCCGAGCATCTACGACATTCCCACCACCCTGCACAACCAGGGTCTGGACACCTACATCCTGGACTACCTGGGTCTGTCCTACGGCGATGCCGATCTGACGCAGTGGTCCCACCTGCTCGAGGCCGTGCACCAGCCGGAGCACCACGTGAACGTGGCGCTCGTGGGCAAGTACATCGATCTCCCGGACGCTTACCTGTCCGTCTCCGAGGCACTGCGCGCCGGTGGTTTCGCCAACGACTCCCGCGTGCACATCAAGTGGGTTGCCTCCGACCTGTGCGACACCCCGGAGGGTGCGCAGCGCGAACTCGGTGACGTGGATGCGATCTGCGTCCCCGGTGGTTTCGGTATCCGCGGACTGGAAGGCAAGCTGGGCGCGCTCAAGTGGGCCCGCGAGAACCAGGTTCCGGTCCTGGGCCTGTGCCTGGGTCTGCAGTGCATGGTCATGGAATTCGCGCGCAACGTGGTGGGCCTGCCCAACGCGTCCTCGACGGAATTCGATCCCGAGACCGACACCCCGGTCATCGCCACCATGGAAGAGCAGAAGCAGTTCGTTGAGGGCGCCGGCGATCTGGGCGGCACCATGCGCCTGGGCTCCTACCCGGCCAAGCTTGCCGAGGGCTCCGTAGTCGCCGAGACCTACGGCAGCCTGGAAGTGTCCGAGCGCCACCGTCACCGTTACGAGGTCAACAACGCTTACCGTGACGCATTGACCCAGGGCGGCCTGGTGATGTCCGGAACGTCCCCGGACGGCCAGCTCGTCGAGTTCGTGGAGCTGCCCCGCAGCGAGCACCCGTACTACGTGGCCACTCAGGCTCACCCGGAGTACGCTCCCGCCCGACGCGCCCGCACCCGCTGTTCGACGGCCTGATCAAGGCTGCACTGTCCCGCCGCGAGGCACTGGGCAGCAAGTAAGGGCAACGGACAGTACGTCACCGAGCAACCGGAGGTTCGCATGGAACTCTCGCGCGTGAGCCGAGCAGACCTGAAAGACACGGTGGATCCCCACACGGTGGAGGCATCGGACACCGTGTACGAGGGATTCATCTGGGACGTTCAGCGCGACGAGTTCCGCATGGGTGATGAAGACTCGACCCTGAAACGAGACTTCATCACCCACCCCGGGGCGGTGTCCATCGTGGCCCTGGACGAGCAGGACCGGGTTCTGCTCATCAACCAGTACCGCCACCCCGTGGGCATGCGCATGTGGGAAATCCCCGCCGGACTGCTCGATGTGGACGGGGAACCGCCGCATACAGCAGCTCAGCGGGAACTGGCCGAAGAAGCCGACATGACCGCGGACGACTGGCACGTGCTCGTGGACTTCCACAACTCACCCGGTTCGTCCTCGGAGGCCAATCGGATTTTCTTGGCCCGTGGCCTGCACGAGGTTCCGGAGGCAGACCGGCACGAGCGTGACGGTGAAGAGGCGGAGATTATCGTCCGGTTCGCCGATCTCGACGATGCTGTGGCCGCCACTCTTTCCGGCCAGATCAATTCGCCCGCCGCCGTCCTCGGCATTCTGGCCGCGCATGCGGCACGCGCTGAAGGCTGGACGTCGCTGCGTCCGGTGGACAGCCCCTGGCCGGGTCACCCGACCTTCCGGTGACCGATTCCTCCGTTCCGTCCGGCCTGGAACGCGCCGTTCATCGATACCTCGATCATCTGACCGTGGAGCGGGGACTGGCCGCGAACACGCTGGCCGCCTATCGCCGGGACCTCACCCGGTATCTCGAATTCCTGACCGGGCCCACCACAGTTCCTGACGGTGGCACGGTGTCCGGACCGTCCGAGATCTCGACCGAGCACGTCCGCGCTTCGTGCGGTTGCTGCACGAAGTTCGCCGGACCATCCCGCCCTGAGTACACGCAGCACAGCCCGCGTCCTGGCTGCCGTCCGTGGCGCCCACGCGTTCTGGGTCGCGGAAGGCCTGTGCCCCGTGGACGTCGCGTCACGCGTCAGCCCGCCGACGCCGCCGCAACGCCTTCCCAAGGCCATCAGCCTGGACAGCGTGGAAAAGATTCTCGCGGCCCCCGATCCCGAGTCACCGGCGGGGCTGCGCGCGCGAGCGTTCCTGGAGCTGTTGTACGCGACGGCGCGCGCATCTCGGAAGCAGTCGCCCTGGACGTGGACGATCTGGCGGGGCTCCAGGACCCGGAATTGTCCTTCGTGCGGTTGTTGGGCAAGGGCAATAAACAACGCATGGTTCCGGTGGGTTCGTATGCGAAGAAGGCACTGGATCAGTACCTGGTGCGCGCGCGACCGGAGTTGTCCCGGCACGGCAAGGGAACACCCGCGGTGTTCCTCAACGCCAGGGGAGGCCGGATTTCGCGCCAAACGGCGTGGACCATGGTCAAGGACGCCGCCGACCTCGCGAATCTCAGCGAAGACGTCACCCCGCACACCCTGCGACACTCGTTCGCTACCCATTTACTGGAGGGCGGGGCGGATCTGCGAGTGGTCCAAGAACTCTTGGGGCACGCGTCCCTGGCTACCACCCAGATCTACACCAAGGTGTCCGTGGAATCCCTGCGGGAGGTCTACGCCACGGCGCACCCTCGCGCTCAATGACATGCCCGGCGCCTGGTGTCCCGTGTCACCTGGCGATTTGTGCTGAAATTTAAACTCGATTTCGGGTTCCTGATGCCACGCCGGGGCTACCCTGGGAGCATGCCGCGTAAACAGCTTTCCCGAACGGTCCTTTTCTCCGCACTCCTGGCGTTGGTGTTCTCCATGCTGGGAACCGCTCCCGCCATGGCCGGGGCCGGTATCGACAACGAGTACCGTTCACTGGGCGGCTCCAGCGGCTGGTTGGGCAAAGCTACGTCGAATGAACGCTGCGGTCTTCGCGACGCCGGCTGCTACCGCCAGTACCAGGGCGGCACCATCCACTGGTCTCCGAGCACCGGTGCCCGTGCCCAGCGAGGCGGCATCCTCCAGCGCTGGCGGGTCGAAGGGTCCGAGCACGGCAACCTGGGTTACCCGAAGGTCCGCGAAACCTGCAGCGGCAACTCGTGCGTCGTCCACTATCAGCGCGGCACCATTCGCTGGACCAAGGGCAAGGGCACCACAGTCAGCCGAGACATCGACCGCGCCAACAGCTCGTCCGTGATCGTGAACAAGAAGCGGCCCCTCAACCCCCGGTCTTACGCGCCCGGGCCCCTGCGGAACGTGGGGAACGGAGTGCTGCTGCGCAGTGACGCCGCTGCGGCGTACCAGCGGATGAGCCAGGCTGCGGCCAACCAGGGTGTGACCTTGGTGCCGAACAGCGGTTACCGCTCCTACTCCACCCAGAACAGCCTGTACTGGAACTACGTGGCCATGTACGGACAGGCCACCGCGGACACCATCTCCGCTCGCCCCGGATACTCGGAGCACCAGACCGGCCTGGCCATCGACGTGGGAGCACCCGGGGGAGTGTGCGGACTGCAGGCCTGCTTCGGCAACACGCCCCAGGGTCGTTGGGTGGCCGCCAACGGCCACAAGTACGGCTTCGTAGTGCGCTACCCCAACGGTTACACCGGGACTCACGGCTACGCCTACGAACCGTGGCACCTGCGCTACGTGGGAACGCCCACGTCCAACAGCTTGAAGAACAACGGCTACATCACCCTGGAGGGCTACCTGGGCCTGCCCAACGCACCTCGCTACTGAGTGAGGCAGCCGGCGCAGCCAAGCCAACCAGGCCAGTCACACCAGTCAGGGCGCCAGCTCACCTGACTGGCTGTCACAACAGAGAAACGTCCCCGGGACTCACGGTCATGGCGTGAATCCCGGGGACTTCTGTGTACCTGGGCGCGGATGAGCGCTTAGTCCAGGTGACGCTCTTCTGGTCCGTCGTACTCGGACAGCGGTCGGATCAGCGAGTTGGCGGCGCGCTGTTCCATGATGTGTGCGGTCCAGCCGGTGATGCGGGCGCACACGAAGATGGGCGTGAACGTGGGAATGTCGAAGCCCATGAGCCAGTACGTGGGACCGGCCGGGTAGTCCAGGTTGGGCTTGATGGACTTGGCCTCGTCCATGGACTTGGCCAGACCGTTGTACAGCCCCAGAATCTCGGGGCGGTCGTAGTAGTCGAGCATGCGGAACAGAGCGTCCTGCATGGTGGGCACGCGCGAGTCACCGTGCTTGTACACGCGGTGGCCGAAGCCCATGACCTTCTTCTTCTCGGCCAGGGCCTTGTCCATCCATTCCTTGGAGCGCTTCTCGGCGTCCTCGGCGGACTCGTCCTTGCGGATGCCCAGTTCCTCGAAGGTGTGCATGACGGCCTCATTGGCGCCACCGTGCAACGGACCCTTCAGAGCACCGATCGCACCGACCACGGCCGAGTGCAGGTCGGCCAGGGTCGAGGTGATCACGCGACCGGTGAAGGTCGACGCGTTGAAGGAATGCTCGGAGTACAGAATGATGGATACGCGGAACGCGTCCACGACCTCGGGCGCGGCCTCTTCGCCGAAGGCCATCCAGAGGAAGTTCTCCGAGTAGTCCAGGTCGTCGCGAGGCTCGATGAGTTCCTCGCCGCGGCGACGTCGCTGGTCGTAGCAGACCACGGCGGGCATCACGGCGAACAGTTCCTGCGCTTGCGCAGCTCTGCCTCGGGAGAAGAATCCTCGGCGTCCGGGTGCTGGGCACCGATCACGGACGCGGCGGTGCGGCACACGTCCATGGGGTGGCAGTCCGTGGGCAGGGCGTCGATGATCTTCTTCAGCTCCGGGCTCAACGCGCGGTTGGCGCGCTCGCGCTTCTTGAAATCGGCGAGCTCGTCTTCGGTGGGCAGCTCACCGGTCCACAGCAGCAACGCGACTTCCTCGGGCGAGCACTTGGCGGCAAGTTCCTGAACGGGGTAACCGCGGTACAGCAGCGAGTTGGTCTCGGCGTTGACCTTGGACACAGCGGTGGTGTCGGCGACGACGCCGGCAAGACCCTTGCGAATCTCGGTTTCGGTCATGGTGACCTCCTTCTTCGTGTGTGGTCGATCACTAGAAGCCTACGACGCCGCTGGGTAGCGCGTCGTAGGCGAACGATTAGTTACCCGGCGTGCCCGGGACCTCGAAGTTGAACACTCCGGAGTCGAACTGGTTGTACCCGTTGTAGTCCACCAGCTCGTACAGGCGCTTGCGGGTGAGCATGTTCTCCACCTCGGCCTGCTGAGTGCCGTCCTCGCGGATGGCGGTCAGCAGACGCTCGATGGCGCCCAGTGCCTGACGCTGCAGGGAGACGGGTAGATGATCATGGACACCCCGGCGTCCTGCAGTTCCTGCTTGGTGAACAGGTCGGACTTACCGAACTCGGTCATGTTGGCCAGGATGGGAACATCCAAGGCCTCGGCCATGCGCTCGAACTCGGACAGGTCGGCCATGGCCTCCGGGAAGATGACGTCCGCACCGGCTTCGGCGAGAGCCTTCGCGCGGTCGATGGCTGCCTCCAGACCGTCAACACCGCGAATGTCGGTGCGAGCCATGATCACAAAGTTGTCGTCGCGGCGGGACTCCACTGCGGCCTTGATGCGCTTGGTGGCCGTGGCGGTGTCCACCACGTTCTTGCCGTCCAGGTGGCCGCAACGCTTGGGGTTGAACTGGTCCTCGATGTGGCAACCGGCCAGGCCGGCGTCCTCGAGTTCCTGAACCGTGCGGGCCACGTTCATGGGCTCACCGAAACCGGTGTCCGCATCGACCAGCGCGGGCAGGTCGGTGGAGCGAGCGATCTGACCGGCGCGGGTGGCCACCTCGGTGAGCGTGGTCAGCCCGATGTCGGGCAGACCCAACTCGTTGGCCAGCACACCACCGGAGATGTACACGCCCTCGAAGCCCTGTTCCTGAATGAGCTTGGTGGACAGCGGGGTGAACGCACCGGGGAACTGAGCGACCTTCGGGTCGGCAAGTGCCTTGCGGAACGCCACGCGCTTTTCTGCGGGGGTGACTTTTGAATACAACATGATTTAGAAGATTCCCTTCTGGGCCTTCTCCAGGTCCACGGCCGCCACGATGTTCAGTTGGCCCAGTTCACCGGCTTCGAGTTTGGGCAGGCGCTGGACGGCGTCCAGGAACCGTTCGATCTCTTCCGGTGCCACGAGGCCCTCGGCCAAGGTGCGGAACTTGTTGATGTACTGCTCACGAGCGAACGGGCGGGCACCCAGCGGGTGAGCGTCCGCGACGGCGATCTCGTCCGTGATCACGGTGCCGTCGTTGAGGGTGATCTCCACGGAACCGCCGAAGGCCTTCTCGGAGATGTCCAGGGAGTGGTAGCGACGGGTCCACTCGGGATCCTCTTCGGTGGTGACCTTGTTCCACAGGGCCACGGTGTCCTCGCGGCCGGCACGCTCCGGAGCGTACGAGTCCACGTGGTGCCACGCGCCGTCCTGCAGGGCAACCGTGAAGATGTAAGGAATCGAGTGATCCAGGGTCTCGCGCGAGGCCTTGGGATCGTACTTCTGCGGGTCGTTGGCGCCGGAACCGATCACGTAGTGGGTGTGGTGTGAGGTCTTGATCAAGATGGATTTCACGTTGGTGGGGTCCGCGACCTCGGGGTGTTCCTTGTGCAGCTTGCGTGCCAGGTCGATCCAGGCCTGTGCCTGGTACTCGGCGGAGTGTTCCTTGGTGTAGGTGTCCAGGATGGCGCGCTTGGCCTCACCCTGCTCGGGCAGCGGAACCTCGTAGGAGGCCTCGGGGCCGGAGAGGAGCCACGCGATCACACCGTCTTCGCTTCGTAGATGGGGGTGGGGGAGGTCTGGCCGCGCATCGCACGGTCCACGGCCTCGACCGCCATCTTGCCGGCGAATGCCGGAGCGTGTGCCTTCCACGTGGAGATCTCACCCTTGCGGGACTGGCGGGTCGCGGTGGTGGTGTGCAGACCCTGGCCGATGGCCTGGAAGATGGTCTCGGTGTTCAGACCCAGCAGCGTGCCGATACCGGCGGCCGCGGACGGGCCGATGTGAGCGATGTGGTCGATCTTGTGCTCGTGCAGGCAGATGCCCTTGACCAGGTCCACCTGGACCTCGTAACCGGTCGCGATGCCGCGAATCAGATCCTTGCCGTTGCTGCCCACGTGCTGGGCCACGGCCAGGATCGGAGGAATGTTGTCACCGGGGTGGGAATACTCGGCGGACAGGAAGGTGTCGTGGTAGTCCAGCTCGCGCACGGCCACACCGTTGGCCCACGCGGCCCACTCGGGGGAGACCGGGGCGTTGTTGTCCGGAGCGCCGTACAACAGGCGCCGTTGCCCGTGAAGCCGGAGCCTTCGGTGACCTTGTGGCCCAGTGCCTGGGTGCGGGCCGAGACGATGGGCGCACGGTTCAGGGAAGCAATGGCGACCGAAGCGTTGTCGATGATGCGGTTGATGACCATGTCTACAACCTCGGCGTCGACCTCGACCGGGTCGGTGGCCACCTTGGCCAGTTTGTAGGCCAGCTGCTCCTCACGGGGCAGATTCTCCTTGGACGAGTACGTACGTACGGTGTGCTTGACGGTCACGGGGAGTCCTTCCTCAGATCCGTTACGCGCGGACCGGTCGGCGCCGCGCGGGTGTAGCGGGTGTTGTGGCTACGATGCGGCGGGCCGCACCGGCGCCAATTCTTTGGTGTTCAAAGCGTGTTGCAGTGCGTTGCTCAGGTGCACGCGGGTGGTCGCGATGGCCAAGGCGGGATCGCCGTCGGCGATGGCCTGGGCAATGCGCTGGTGTTCGACGGCCGCTGATGCCAACCGCCGCGGGTCGGACTTGGAGAGCTTGCGCACGCGGGCCAGATGCAGCCGAACCCCGGCCTGTGCCTGTCGCAGGAACGGATTCGCGGCGGCCTCGTCGATCGCGGCATCCATGCGCTGGACCAGTTCGTAGTACGAGACGTGATCCGGGTCGTGGTCATTGGTGAGGCCTTCCACGGCCTCGAGAAGTTCCGAGGCCAAGGCGCGGAAAACTTCCGGTCGCCGCGGCGGGCGGCTAGTTCTGCGGCTCGGCAATCGAGGCTGTCGCGGAATTCGTAGAGGGACCGAACGTCGTCCGCGGAGATGGTCGCGACGACGACGCCGCGGCCGCTGTGCGGTTCGGTCAGACCGTCCGCGGTGAGCCGGGACAGCGCTTCGCGCACCGGGGTGCGGGAGATGCCCAACCGCTCGGAGAGTTCGACCTCGCCGAGAACTTGTCCCGGCAGCAGGCGCCATTCCACTATGTCTGCGCGCAGTGCTTGGTAAGCGCGTTCTCCAGCTCGCATGACACCTCCTCGTGATTCGCATCGAACACCCCGAGTGTATACATAGACGCCTCGAATGGGCGAGTCTTTCGGGAAATATTCCGGAAAATTCGAATCTGTGTATACAAACCTATTGAAAGGTGTGACTCACAACACTAGCCTGGAGCCAAGGCCGTCAAACGAGTCCAACAATGATGTCGGAGTGATCATGTCCCAGGCTACGTACGCATCCATTTACGAGAACAGTGTCAGCAATCCGGAACAGTTCTGGCTCGACGCTGCACAGGCCGTCGAGTGGGTCACCCCGCCCACTAAAGCTCTCGATGACTCGAAGGCTCCTATCTACCGTTGGTTCCCCGATGCGGAACTGAACACGAGTGTCAACGCACTGGACCGCCACGTCGAAGCTGGCAACGGGGACCGCACCGCCTTGATCTATGACTCGGCCGTGTTGGGTATTCAGGAAGAAATCTCCTACAACGAGCTGCTGGAGCGCGTGAAACTGTTCGCCGGTGCGCTCGCGGCCCAGGGCGTGAAGAAGGGTGACCGCGTTCTCCTCTACATGCCGATGATCGCTGAATCCGTGGTCGGAATGCTGGCGTGTGCTCGTTTGGGAGCTGTGCACTCCGTGGTGTTCGGTGGATTCGCACCTCGCGAGCTGGCCAGCCGTATCGATGACTCCAAGCCCGTCGTGATCGTGACGACCTCGGGCGGTGTGGAACCCAAGCGTCGAATCGAATACATCCCGTCGGTTGAGGAAGCCATCGAGATCAGTGACCACGCGCCGTCGGCGATCCTGGTCCACGAGCGTGAGGGTTTCGAGAACTCCGTGGCGGACGCACGCGAGCGTGCCGAAGGCGTCGATAACGCCCCCGCATGGTTGTCCTGGACCGAAGCTCTGGAAAACGCCGAACCCGCGGACGCGGTAACCGTGGCGGCCACGGATCCGCTCTACATCCTGTACACCTCCGGCACCACCGGTAAGCCCAAGGGCGTGGTGCGTGACAACGGCGGCCACGCGGTGGCGCTGACCTGGTCCATGAAGAACATCTACGACGTGGGAGAGGGCGAGGTCATGTGGACCGCCTCGGACGTCGGCTGGGTCGTGGGCCACTCCTACATCGTCTACGCGCCGCTGCTGGTGGGCGCCACCACGGTGCTCTACGAAGGCAAGCCCGTGGGCACGCCCGACGCCGGCGCGTTCTGGAAGCGCGTCAACGATCACGGCGTGAAGGCGCTGTTCACCGCTCCCACCGCCCTGCGTGCAATCCGTAAGGCGGATCCCGAAGGTGATTTCGTCAAGGACTACGACATCTCCTCGCTCAAGGCACTGTTCGTGGCCGGCGAGCGACTGGACCCCGAGACCTACCACTGGGCCGCCAAGGTGCTCGGTGTTCCCGTGATCGACCACTGGTGGCAGACCGAAACCGGGTGGGCCATTTGCTCCAATCCGTTCGGCATCGAGAAGCTGCCGATCGTTGCTGGTTCGCCCACCGTTCCGGTGCCCGGTTACAACGTGGAGATCCTGGATCCCCTGGGCGATCCCGTGGCCCAGGGCGAAGAGGGCAACATCGCGGTCAAGCTGCCCTTGCCTCCCGGTACGTTGGCCACCCTGTGGGGCGACGACGATCGCTACATTTCCTCGTACCTCGAGGCCTTCCCGGGTTACTACGCAACCGGTGACTCCGGTTTTATCGATGAGAACGGCTACGTCTATGTGATGGGCCGTACCGACGACGTGATCAACGTGTCCGGCCACCGTTTGTCCACGGGCCAGATGGAGCAGATCGTGGCCACGCACCCGGATGTCGCCGAGTGCGCGGTGATCGGTGTCAACGACCCGCTCAAGGGCCAGCGCCCGTCCGGTTACGTGGTGCTCAAGACCGGCTCCGAGATCAGCGAGGACGAGCTGGCCAAGGATCTGGTCAAGCTGGTGCGTTCCGGCATCGGCCCCGTGGCCGACTTCAAGGACGTGGCCGTGGTGGAAGCACTGCCCAAGACCCGCTCCGGCAAGATCTTGCGCAAGACCATGCGCCAGATGGCCGACGGTGAGAAGTACTCGGTGCCCTCGACCATCGAGGACGATTCGGTCTTGGAGGCGCTGCACTCGATCTTGGCGCCCAAGTCCTGAGTGGTCATGGTGTGACGGGAGGCAGCCGGGGATTCGTCCCCGGCTGCCTCTGGTTTATTCGGTGTCATGACCAACACTGTGGAATGGGCCGTCCGGCCGGAGATAGACCAGGATCGTGCTGCCGTCCGGTACGTGCTCGAGCAAGCGTTTCCGACCGCTGAGGAAGCCGATCTGGTGGATGCGCTCCGCAGCGACTCCGCGTGGCTCGAAGGGTTGTCCTTCGTCGCGGAAGATCAGGACGGCACGGTGGTGGCTCACGCGCTGTTGACCCGGTGCCACATCGACAATGTTCCCGCGCTGTGCCTCGCCCCGTGTTCGGTGCTGCCCGATCAACAAGGCGGGGGAGCGGGTACGGCGGTGACGATGGCCGTGCTGCACGCAGCTGCAGAGCGAGGGGAAGAGTTCGTCGTCGTTCTGGGCCACCCGGAGTACTACCCGAGATTCGGCTTTGAGAGGGCCTCCGCTTCGGGGGTGCACTTGAGCATCGAGGTTCCCGATGAGGCACTCATGGTGCTGTCCCTGGACGGCACCACTCCGGTTCCTGGCGGGCTGGTTCGCTACGCGGAGCCCTTCGGCATCTGACGAGTCACCCGTTCCAGCCGTACTCCAACTCGGGGCGGCCGGGAGTGCCATGGCGAGAGCGCCGTTGAACGGTTCCCTTCTCGGTCAGGTGCTCGAGGTAGCGCCGAGCCGTGACTCGGGACAACCCCAAGTCCTTGGCGAGCTCGGCGGCCGACCGGAACTGCCCGGCCTCTTGCAACGCGGTCACCAAAGAGTCGAGGGTCTCAGGTGAGAGTCCCTTGGGAGTCTTCGGTGGCGACTGGTCCTGCATCGTGGCGAAGGCCCGGTCGAGTTCGGACTGATCAAACGTGGTGGAGGCTGGTGTGGCCGCGGACAGCAACCGGTGGTACTCCGCGTAGGAGGCCAACTTGCGTTCGAACACCGCGAACGTGAACGGCTTGATCAGATATCCGACCACCCCGAGTGCCGTGGCACCGCGCACCGTCCCCGCGTCACGGTGAGCGCTGACGATCATGAAGTCGACATCCACGCGGCGTGCTCGAAGGGTGCGCGCCACGTCCAGCCCGGACATGTCCGGCAGGTTGATGTCCTGCAGCACCAAGTGCACGGGATCCGGGCCCGAGGCTTTCTGGAGAATGGCCCGGGCCGCCGCCTGCCCCGTGAGGGCGACACCCACCACCCGGAAGCCAGGACAGCGCTTGACGTACTCCGCGTGGGCCGCCGCGGTGAGTTCTTCATCGTCCACGACGAACACGTTGATCATGAGCCGTCCCCTTCCGCATCGCGGGCCGAGTCGTGCACGGGGATCTCCACTGTGAAGACCGCTCCCGCATCGTTCACGTAGCTCAAGCGTGCTCCCCAAGATTCTGCGATTTGATACGCCAGATACAGGCCCACACCGCGCATGGAGCCGCCGGTCGGTTTGGTGGAGACCCCGCGTTCGAACAATGAACCGGCCACCTCGGGATCCACGCCGGGACCGGTGTCCGCCACGGTGAGATGCACGAAACCCGGTCGGTCGGACGGGGCCAATTCCACCTCGACCGCCGGTTCCTCCCGGTCCTGGTTGGACGCCGCCGCGTAGATCGCGTTGTCCACCAGGTTCCCGACCACGCTCACCACCTCCGAGGGATCTGCCGACGACGCTGGAATCTCACCGAGCACCAGGACCTGCAGGTCCACACCCCGCTCGTGTGCTTCCGCGGTCTTTCCGAGCAGCAGGGCGGAGAGATAGGGATCGGCCACCGATTCAGTGACCGTTGATCCCAGATCGCGGGTCATCGTGAGGTTGGACGCCGCGAACTCCAACGCCTGCGGATACCGTTCGAGTTCCAGCAGGGACACCACCGTGTGCATTCGATTGGCGTGTTCGTGGGTTTGCGCTCGCAGTCCGGCGGCCATGGTGCGTACGGTGTCCAGCTCGCCGGACAACCGCGTCAACTCGGTATGGTCCTGGACGATGAGCACCCGCAGCTTGGAATCACGTGAGGCCTTCACGCACGAGACGATCAAGGTTCGGGTTCCCACGGTGCACCACTCGTCCAAGAACTCCCGTTGGTCATCGACGAGTTCCCGGATCACCGCGGGCAGAGTTTCGGAGGGCAGCGGTTCGTTTCTTCGACGCAACGTGACGGAACGACGTCGCGGTGCCGGGGCGGCGTCGTCGGCGTCGGGTGTCATATCGAGAAGGTGCCGAGCGCGGACATTGGCGAGCACGGGCGGCCGAGCTCGTCGAGCAGGACGAGACCCTCGCGGGCTTCGGCCAGAACGGCGCGGTTGAGGGCCTGGGCGCGGACGAGGGATTCGGGTGCCTGACCGTTGGTGGCGCGGCTGAGGTAGCGGGCCAAGACGTAGCTGACCAGCGAGGACATCAGGAGCAGGGCCAGGACGATCAGCGCGAGCCCCGGGAGCTGTTGTCGATTCTCTTGCGCGATCTGATTGAGCAGCACCCCGCTGGAGACCAACCCCACGATCGAGCCGTCGGTGTCGTAGATCGGGGCGATGGTGCGCACGGACGGGCCCAGCTGACCGGTTTCGGTGACCGTGTACGTCTCGCCCGCGAGCGCGTGGGAGCGATCGCCCGAGTAGGGGTGGCCTACGAATTCGGGGATCGCGTGGGTGAGGCGCGTGCCTCGGGAGTCATGAGCGTGACGAAATCGATGTCGGATTCGTCTTCGATCCGATGGGCGTAGGCCTGCAGACGGGCGGTGGGGTCGTCGGATTTCAGGCCCTCTCGCACGAACGGATCCTGGGCCATCACGGAGGTCGCCGCACGGGTCACCGACTCCGCGCGCAAGGTGACCCACGAGCGGGTCTGCTGGATCATCACCAAGGCCACGACCACGGAAATGACGATCACCAAGCCGTGCTGGAGCGCCAGGAATCGCTTGGCGAGTGACACACGCACCTCCGCAGCTTTCCGAACCGGCCCGCCAGGACAGGACTGTGACGGGCGCCATGAACAGTATGAACACAACGCGACAGAACTCACAGCCCTGCGTGAGGCTAGTCACTATTCCAGCACTCGTGTTCTAAGGAGCCATCATGGCCGATAATTCAGCGGCACCGCGGTCAGCGCAGACCGTGTCCGGTGGGGCGCAGCGTAAGCCCAAGAAAGACCGGACCCACTACCTCTACATTTTCGTGATCGCCGGTGTGGTCATCGGAGCCTTGCTCGGTCTGATCGTCCCGGACTTCGCGGTCACGCTGAAGCCCCTGGGTACCGCGTTCATTGCACTGATCAAGATGATGATCGCTCCGGTGATCTTCTGCACCATCGTGCTGGGCGTCGGCTCGATCGCTCACGCGGCGACTGTCGGCAAGGTGGGCGGTATGGCCCTGGCCTACTTCCTGCTGATGTCCACGTTCGCGCTGTTCATCGGCCTGGTGGTCGGCAACATCGTGCAGCCCGGTAGCGGCCTGGACCTGGCCAACGCGAGCTACGACTCTGCCGGGCTGGCTTCGACCGCCGATCACGGTGAAGAGGGAACCATCGGGTTCCTGCTGGGTATCATCCCCACCACCTTGTTGTCCTCACTGACCGCGGGAAACATCCTGCAGACCCTGTTCGTGGCGCTGCTCATCGGTTTCGCGCTGCAGGCCATGGGGGAGTCCGGCAAGCCCGTGCTCAAGGCCGTGACCTACATCCAGGCCGTGGTCTTCCGCCTGCTCATGATGGTCATGTGGGTTGCCCGATCGGCGCCTGGGCGCGATCGCCGGTGTGGTCGGCGCGACCGGCATGCAGGCGATCATCTCGATGATCGGCTTGATGGCCGCGTTCTACGTCACCTGCATCCTGTTCATCGTGGTGGTGCTGGGCTTGATCCTCAAGCTCGTCTCCGGCGTGAACATCTTCAAGCTCATGAAGTACCTGGGCCGCGAGTACCTGCTGATCTTCTCCACCTCGTCCTCCGAGGCCGCTCTGCCCCGACTCATCGCCAAGATGGAGCACCTGGGTGTCTCCAAGCCCGTGGTGGGCGTCGTGGTACCCACCGGTTACTCCTTCAACCTGGACGGCACAGCGATCTATCTGACCATGGGTGCGCTGTTCGTGGCTGATGCCATGGGCACCCCGCTGGCCCTGGGGGAGCAGATCACCCTGCTGCTGTTCATGATCATCGCCTCCAAGGGCGCGGCCGGTGTCTCCGGCGCCGGTATCGCCACCCTGGCCGCCGGCCTGCAGTCCCACCGCCCCGACCTGGTGGACGGCGTGGGTCTGATCGTCGGCATCGATCGCTTCATGTCCGAAGCCCGTGCACTCACCAACTTCTCCGGTAACGCCGTGGCCACCGTGGTGCTGGGCACCCTGGTCAAGCAGGTGGACAAGGAGCGTGTTAACCGCGTGCTCGCCGGTCAGGAGCCCTTCGACGAGCAGTCCCTGGTCGCCGATCCGCACGCGTCCCCCAATTCCGCCGAGCAAGCGCTCGAGGGCAATCCCGAGGTCAAGCCCCTGAGCCCGCAGAACGCCTAATTACGACGTCGCTCCACGACTCGTCATGTCCCCTCCGGTCACCGACCGGAGGGGACATTTCGTGTTCCGACTCTCGACATGCACGGCGCGGATACCCACCTGCACGAACCGTCAGGTTCAGCAACCTGGGCGACCTCGGTTGGTTCGCTCCCGCGTGACGGCGGTAGTGTAGTGCGTTGAGACCTGACCAGTGACTTGAGGAAAGCAGGCTGTAGCACGTGAGCAAAGCCAGTGACGAGAGGTTCCCTGAACTCGATGACCAGGCATCGGCGCCGTAGGCCCCACCGGCCGTCCGTTGCGCACCTTCCCGGATCCGCCCGAACTCAAGGATCACGGTCCCGCCCGCATCATTGCCATGGTGAACCAGAAGGGTGGCGTGGGTAAGACCACCTCCACCATCAACCTGGGTGCCGCGCTCGCGGAAACCGGTCGCAAGGTGCTCCTGGTGGACTTCGACCCGCAGGGTGCGCTGTCCGCGGGCTTCGGTTCCAACCCGCACGAGCTGGACCTCACCATTTACAACGTGATGATGGACCGTTCGGTGGACGTGTGGGACGTGGTGCAGGAAACCCACGTGCCCAACGTTGACCTGCTGCCCGCCAACATCGACCTCTCGGCCGCTGAAGTGCAGCTGGTTACGGAGGTCGCTCGTGAGCAGGTGCTGGCCTCCGCGCTGCGCAAGGTCGAGGAATACTACGATGTGATCCTCATCGACTGCCAGCCGTCCCTGGGCCTACTGACCGTCAACGCACTGACAGCCTCGCACGGTGTGGTCATCCCGCTGATCTGCGAGTTCTTCGCCCTGCGTGCCGTGGCGCTGCTGGTGGACTCCATCGAGAAGGTCCAGGACCGCTTGAACCCCAAGCTGCAGATCGACGGCGTACTGGCCACCATGTTCGACTCGCGCACCTTGCACTCCCGCGAGGTCATTGCCCGCATCGTGGATGCCTTTGGCGACAAGGTCTTCGACACGGTCATCAAGCGCACCGTGAAGTTCCCGGACGCCACGGTGGCCGCCGAGCCGATCCTCAACTTCGCCACGAATCACCCGGGCGCAGAGTCCTACCGTCAGCTCGCGCGCGAACTGATCAGCCGCGGCGGAGCGCCGTGATCACCACCGTCGACGCCGCTCGCGGCCTGATCTCGCGCGAGGTCACCTCACGAGCATGAGCGTTGTCGCCGAGCTTCCCACGGACTCGGACACCGGATTCAAGGTGGCCCTGGAAAACTTCCAGGCCCCTTTGACGTGCTGCTCTCCCTGATTGCCAAGCACGAAATGGACATCACCCACGTGGCGCTGTCCGTGGTCACGGACGAATTCATCCGCTACGTGAAAGCGCTCCAGGAAGAAGGCTCGGTCAAGGCCCTCGATGAGGCGAGCGAGTTCCTGGTGGTTGCGGCCACGCTGCTCGATCTCAAGGCCGCGCGCTTGTTGCCGCGCGGCGAGGTGGAGGACGAATACGACGTCGAACTTCTGGAAGCCCGCGACCTGCTGTTCGCGCGTCTGCTGCAGTACAAGGCGTTCAAGGAAGTGGCCGGGCAGCTGAATAGGCGCTTCGGTGCGGAGTCCGTGCGGATCCCGCGCCAGGTGGACCTTGACCCAGCGGTGACCACCGCGCTGCCGCCGTTGAAGTGGACGCTGACGCCTGAGCAATTCGCACAGCTCGCAGTCGTCGCGCTGGACCCCGAACGGCACGTGCCGGACGAGGTCAACGTGGAGCACCTGCACGGTGCCGCCGTGCGTGTGGCGGACGAGGCCGAGACCATGGCCGAAATCCTCAAGGACGGCCAGGACCACAGCTTTGCCGCCCTGATCGCGGACGCGGATTCCACCCTGGTGATTGTGGTGCGCTTCTTGGCGATCCTCGAAATGTTCCGCGACCGTGTGGTCCGGATCCGCCAGGATGAAGTCCTCGGCCCACTGCTCGTGCGCTGGGACGGGCCGGACGACTGGACCTCGGAGGGGCTCAACAGCGAGTACGCGGGTGCCGAGACGCCGAACGAGGACCCCGCCCCGAGCGAGAGCGGCGCGGGGGAGTAGCCCCCTGGCAACGGCGGCGTCAAAAACCTGAAACAATAAGACACGTCATGGATCGGTGTGAACCGTACCGAAGGAGATGATGTCAGCGTGGTAGACGAACCACACGAACAACCCCCGACCGATATTCATGCGGCCCTCGAGGCTGTACTTATGGTGGCCGCGGCCCCCGTCCGAGAAGAAGAACTCGCCCGCACCCTCAACGTGCCCGTGCACGAGGCGCGCAGCGGCCTGGAATACCTGAAAGCCGAGTACGACGGCGTGATCGGTCCCACCCCCGTAGCCCCTCCGGAATCGCCCGACCTCCGATATGATGGAGGGTCGGCCTCCAGAGTGCGCGGATTCGAACTGCGCCAAGTGGCCGGCGGCTGGCGCATCTACTCGCGCAGTGAGTACGCCCAGCTCGTGACCGACTTCGTGGTGGAAGGCAGCAGCTCGCGCTTGTCGCAAGCGGCCCTGGAAACCCTTGCCGTGGTGGCCTACCTGCAACCCGTGTCCCGCTCCCGGATCTCAGCGATCCGCGGTGTCAACGTGGACGGCGTGGTGCGAACCCTGGTGCAGCGCGGCTTGCTCACAGCACACGAACGCGAGGAATCCACGGGTTCCGTGCTCTACTCCACCACCCCCTTGTTCTTGGAAAAGCTGGGTCTCGGTTCACTGGATGAACTGCCAGACATTGCCCCGCTCCTGCCCGGAACCGACCAACTTGAAGACTTAGAGGACTGATTTCAGCATGGCTCAATCACGCAACAACTCATCCCGCGGCGGAGCACCCCGCGGCGGCGGCAAGCCCGGCGGA
>NZ_AJXN01000139.1 GCF_000286355.1 Kocuria atrinae C3-8
GCTCGCGGTTCCTCGCGACGCGCACGACGTCGTCACGGAACTCGCTTGGGTAGGGCTTTGGCACAGCAACATCCTTCCAGACCCACCCCTCAGGCAAGCCATCTCAGATGTCACCTAACCGTGCAGCAGTCCCATAATGTGAGTCACACGTGCGCAAGGAGGACACATGGTCAAAGAGCGAACAATCGTGGAAACCCAGGTCGGCATCGTGGGCGCAGGCCCCGCCGGGCTGATGCTTTCCCACCTGCTGTACAAGGCAGGTATCGACAGCGTGGTTGTGGAGAAGCGTTCCCACGACGAGATTGCCAACACGCACCGCGCCGGCATTCTCGAGGCCGGCACCGTCAAGATGCTGGTGGAATCCGGCGTTGACGGGAGGGTCCTGACAGAAGGCCACGAACACGAAGGCACCACGTTGCGCTTCGAGGGTGTCAGCCACCGCATCGATTTCCAGAAGCTCGTGGGGGAGTCCGTGTGGCTCTACCCGCAGAACGAGGTGTTCGTCGATCTGGCCGCCGCTCGCAAGCGCGACGGCGGAGACGTCCGCTACGAGGTGACGGACACCCAGATCGTTGACCTCACGTCCGAGCAGCCCAAGATCCTGTGTACCTCGGCTGACGGAGAAGACCTCGAGATCCGCTGCAAGATCCTGGTCGGTGCAGACGGCTCCAAGGGTATTTCCAAGCGTCAGATCCCCGAGGACATCCGTACGGACAACTTCATTGAGTATCCGTTCGCGTGGTTCGGCATCCTGTGTGAGGCTCCGGCCTCGGCTCCCGAACTGATCTACGCGAACTCGGAGCACGGCTTCGCATTGATCTCCCAGCGCAGTGACACCGTTCAGCGCATGTATTTCCAGTGCGATCCCAACGAGAACATCGACGACTGGGACGACGAGCGCATCTGGGCGGAGCTGCAGCGCCGCATCGACGGCCCGGACGGGCTCCAGTTGCAGCGCGGCAAGATCTTCGACAAGACCGTGCTGCCCTTCCGCTCCTATGTATGCGAACCGCTGCGCTACGGGAACATGTTCCTGGTGGGGGACGCCGGGCACACGGTTCCGCCCACCGCGCCAAGGGTCTGAACCTGGCCTTCTGCGACGTGCGCGTGTTGGCCCCGGCCATCGTCGACTTCTTCGATGAGGGTGACGAGAGCGGTTTGGCGGAGTACTCGGCCAAGGCTCTGGAACGCATTTGGAAAGCGCAGAACTTCTCGTACTGGGCCACCAATCTCATGCACATCCAGCCGGGCGAGAACCCGTTCAACCAGAAGCGCCGCCGCGGCGAATTCGCATCCATTACCGGTTCGGATCGTGGCTCCGCCTACTTTGCCGAGTGCTACACCGGCTGGCCCGACAACTGAGCCACGCATCAACCACCGCAGCTATGTCCCCTAAGGAGATGAATCATGGCAGCTGAAAATCCAGAAGACGCCTTCGAGCCGCTCACGGCCAAGGCGCCGACGACGCCGCTGACAGCCAGGACCAGCTCAACAACGAGATGGCCCAGATCACCAAGCAGTACGAGGAATCCGGTCGCACGGAGACCCAGCCGCGGCTGGACTACGCGCCCTACCGCAGTTCCATCCTGCGCCACCCCACCAAGGATCCGCGTCACACGGACCCTGAGACCATCGAGCTCTACGCTCCGGCCTTCGGCGAGCGGGACGTGCAC
Organism: Kocuria atrinae C3-8; assembly: GCF_000286355.1. Taxonomy (GTDB): domain Bacteria; phylum Actinomycetota; class Actinomycetes; order Actinomycetales; family Micrococcaceae; genus Kocuria; species Kocuria atrinae_A. The sequence continues at coordinate 1,674 of NZ_AJXN01000139.1, forward strand.
AAGCTCGAGTCGGATCTGACCATTCAGGACGGCGGCGAGCCGATCGGTGAGCGCATCCGCATCACCGGCCGCATCCTTGACGGCGATGGCCGCCCCGTGCGCAATCAGCTGGTGGAGATCTGGCAGGCCAACGCCGCGGGTCGTTACATCCACAAGCGCGATCAGCACCCCGCACCCATCGACCCGAACTTCACGGGCGTGGGTCGCTGCCTGACCGGTGACGACGGGTCCTACTCGTTCGTGACCATCAAGCCCGGACCGTACCCGTGGAAGAACCACCAGAACGCATGGCGTCCGGCGCACGTGCACTTCTCGCTCTTCGGCACGGACTTCACCCAGCGCATGATCACCCAGATGTACTTCCCGGGCGACCCGCTGTTCGCGCTGGATCCCATTTACCAGTCGATCGTTGACCCCAAGGCCCGTGAGCGCCTCGTGGCCGACTACGACCACAACGTGTCCGAGCACGAGTGGCTGCTGGGCTACAAGTGGGACATCGTGTTGAGCGGTTCCAACCGGACCTGGACGGAGGATGACAGCAATGTCTGAGAACACCCAACGCCTGGTACCCACCCCGGGCCAGACCATCGGCCCGTTCTACGGGTACGCACTGCCGTACGAGAACGGCGAGAACCTGGTGGATCGCTCGCACCCCGGTTCCGTGCGACTGCACGGCACCGTGTACGACGGCCACGGCGTTCCCGTGCCGGACTCCATGCTGGAAATCTGGCAGGCGGACGAGAACGGCAACGTCTCCCAGGAGACCGGTTCGTTGATTCGTGACGGCTACACCTTCACCGGATTCGGCCGTGTGGCTGTGGACAACGAGGGCCACTACACCTTCACGACCGTCAACCCGGGCCCGACCGAGGCAGGCAAGGCACCGTTCATCTGCCTGACCGTGTTCGCCCGCGGCCTGCTCAACCGGTTGTTCACGCGCATTTACCTGCCCGAGGACACCGAGGCGCTCGCCAACGACCCGCTGCTCTCGGGGCTGTCCGAGGACGAGCGCGCCACCCTGGTGGCACCCGCGAAGCGGACGGCTCGTTGCGCTTCGACGTGCACCTGCAGGGTGACGGCGAGACCGTGTTCCTGGCCTACCCGGGGCTTGAATGATCAACACAGGTCTTCTCACACCGGGAAGCCACCGGGCGGCTGAGCTGCTCGACGACCGTGCCGTGGCCCGCGCCGTCCTCCTCACGGAGGCGGCGTGGGTCGCGGCCCAGTCACGTCTGGGGCTCGTTCCGGAAGACATCGCTCACACCTGTCGTGAGGCGGTCGACCGCGTCACTCTCGACGAGGTGTCGCTGAACCGACTGGCAGTAGCCTCCGAGGGCGGCGGCAATCCGGTGATTCCGTTGCTCGCCGATTACCGCGCCGCGGTCAAGGAACTGCACGGTTCACCGGTGGCCGCGGTGCACAAGTCCCTCACGAGCCAGGACGTCATGGACACCGCGCTCGCCTGGTGCTCAAGGCCGCGCAGGACAGTCTGGTGCCGGATCTGCAGCGCACCGGTGACGCGCTCGCCGGCCTGGTCGAAGCACACGCGGAGACCGTCATGGTCGGCCGTACCCTCACCCAGCACGCCCTGCCCATTTCGTTCGGTCTCAAGGCTGCCTCGTGGCTTGCCGGTGTCGACGACGCCGCTCGCGACGTTTTCGAGCGCGCCCACCTTCCCGTGTCCTACGGGGGAGCCTCCGGAACCCTGGCCGCGGGCATGGCCCTGTGTGATCAGGGTGCAGGCGCGGATGAAACCGCAGAACGACTTTTCACTCTCATCGGGTACTGGGCCGAGGAACTCGGACTGGCCGTCCCGGAGCAGGTCTGGCACACCGACCGAGTGCCCGTCCTCAGGGTGGCGGAGCGCTCGCGGAAACGACTGCCGCATTGGGACGCATGGCCAATGACGTGCTGTTGATGTCCCGGCCCGAAGTGGGGGAGCTGCGCGAGCCCACAGCCCCGGGTCGAGGGGTCTCCTCCGCCATGCCGCAGAAGCAGAATCCCGTGTTGAGCGTGTTACTCAAACGCACCGCCTTGGCCGCGCCTCACCTCCTGGGGCAGGTCAATTCCGGTGCCGCGGCGGCCGTGGACGAACGCCCGGACGGTGGCTGGCACGCCGAATGGCCCGCACTCCGCGAGCTGGCGGTCCTGACCACCGCGGCGGCGTCGCACGCTGCGGAACTCACCGAGGGCCTGACCGTCAATGCGGAGCGGATGGCTCACAACCTGCGCGATGCGGGCACCGGTGTGATGGCCGAACGGCTGAGCGCCGCGCTGGCCCCCGTGCTCTCCGAATCCGACGGCTCCACTGCCAAGCAGCGGGTGCAGGCGGCCGTGCGCGAGCACTCCGTCGATACTGACGCGCTCGCAAACCACTTGACCGATTTGGTCATGGCCGAGGACGCGCCGGCCTTGCCGGAGGGTGTGAACCCGCAGGACCGTGACGGCGTGAGCGCCTGGCTGCGGCAGCTGCTGGACCCGCGCGGCTACCTGGGTGCCACGCAGCAACTGTGTGCCCGCGCCGTGAAAAACCACCGAGGAAGGTTGATTGCATGAGCGTTCCCGAGCTTGGACTCGTGGAGTTCTCCCACCCCGAACAGCTTCCCGATGACGCCCCACTGGCGGTCCTGGGGCCAGGAATCGGCACGTCCGTGAGCAACCTGTACGGCCGTGTTGCCTCCCAGCTGGGCCAAGAGATGCGCGTGGTCGGCTGGGATCTCCCCGGTCACGGCGTGAGCGGGCCGGCACAGGAGTTCACTGTTGCGGAGCTTGCGCAGGGTGTTCTGGATGCGGTCGCCGGACACGTCTCTGCCGGGCCCTTCCACTACGTGGGCACGTCCATCGGCGGCGCAGTGGGGCAACAGTTGCTCGCCGAGCACTCCGACCGCCTGGCCTCGCTGACGCTCATTGCCACGACCGACTACTTCCCGGATCCCGCAGGCTGGCACGAACGCGCGGATCTCGTGGCTCAGGCCGGAACGCCGACCCAGGTGATCAACTCCGCCAAGTTGTGGTTCGCCCCTGACTTCTTGGCCAAAAACGCTGAGGCCGGTACGGCCTTGCTGCACGATCTCCAGAACGCGGACCGACTCAGCTACGCGGCCGCGTGCCGATCACTGGCAACCTTCGACCTGCGAGACACCAAACCCGAGACCAAGGTGCCCGTTCAGGCGCTGTCCGGACCGAGCGACGTCGTCACCGGTCCCGAGACCGTGCAGGAACTGGCCGACAAATTGGGCGCCCGCCACGAAACCGTGGCGAACACCTCTCACCTGCTGGCGGTCGAGGCCCCGCAGGTTACCGCAGAACACATTTCCCGATTCATCTCGGCCCACCGCTGAGCAGAAAGGACATCATGACGGACCGTTCAGAACGCACCCAGTCCCAGGCCCATAGCGAGGGCATGGCCGTGCGCCGCGAGGTGCTCTCCGACGCTCACGTGGATCGTGCGGAGGCCGGCAAGACCGAGTTCACCGAGGAGTTCCAGGACTTCATCACCCGCTATGCGTGGGGCGAGATCTGGACCCGCCCGGGCCTGGATCGACGCATGCGCAGCGCGTGCGTGCTGACTGCGTTGATCGCAGCGGGGCACTGGGAAGAGTTCGAAATGCATGTGCGCTCGGCCATCGGTAACGGCCTGACCCCGGATGAGATCAAGGAGATCCTGCTCCAGTCGGCCATCTACCTTTCAGTGCCTTCGGCGAACAACGCGTTCAAGCACGCCCAGAAGGTGCTCTCGGACATGGGAGTGCTGGGGGAGTAGCCCACGGAAACAGCGAGAAAGCGGCAACAGTCCGTCAACTGTGTTCGCTATGCGTACAAGTGTTCACATGGCGTGCACTTTCGGTTACTCTGAAATCACGCAACGCGGCGTCGTCGGTCGATGGAGACGGTGTCGCCCCGGGAGACCGGGTGAGCCCTAACCGTGAGGATTCACATGAACCACGCTTACGTGTACGACGCAGTCCGCACCCCGTTCGGCAAGGTGGGTGGCGCTCTGTCCAGCCACCGCCCCGATGATCTGGCCGCCCTCGTGGTCAAGACCATGGTGGAGCGCGCTCCCCAGCTGGATGCTTCGAAGATCGACGAGGTCTACTTCGGTAACGCCAACGGCGCCGGTGAAGAGAACCGCAACGTGGCCCGCATGGCCACCCTGCTCGCGGGTTTGCCGACCTCCGTCCCTGGCTCCACGATCAACCGCCTGTGCGGTTCCTCCCTGGACGCCGCGATGATGGCTTCGCGTCAGATCGAGGTGGGCGAGGGGGACCTGCTGCTCGTGGGTGGCGTGGAATCCATGTCCCGCGCTCCGTGGGTGCTGCCCAAGACCGAGCGTGCTTTCCCGATGCAGGATCTGAAGCTCGCCAACACCACCCTGGCTGGCGCCTGGTCAACCCGGAAATGCCGGATGCCTGGACCGTGTCCCTCGGGGAGGCCACCGAGCAGCTGCGCGAGAAGCACAACATCTCCCGCGAGGACCAGGACGAGTTCGCCGCTCGCTCGCACCAGCTCGCCGCCAAGGCCTGGGACGAAGGCAAGTACGACAACCTCACCGTGAGCGTGAAGCCCAACACCAAGCGCGGCGTCGAACTGACTCGCGACGAGACGGTGCGCGCGGACTCCACCGCCGAGACCCTGTCCGGCCTGCGCACCGTGTTCCGCACGGGCGAGGACGCCACGGTCACCGCCGGTAACGCGTCCCCCATGAACGACGGCGCTTCGGCTGTGTGGCTCGGCAGCGAAAAGGGTTCGGACCTGCTGGGCAGCGCGCCCATTGCCCGCATCGCCGGTCGCGGTGCCGCTGCCAACGAACCGCAGTACTTCGGTGAGGCGCCCGTGGAGGCTGCCAACCTCGCGCTCAAGCGCGCGGGCATTTCCTGGGACGACGTCGCCGCGGTCGAACTCAACGAAGCTTTCGCCGCGCAGTCGCTCGCGTGCCTGCGCCAGTGGGGCGTGGACCAGAGCATCGTGAACACGTGGGGCGGCGCGATCGCGATCGGTCACCCGCTCGGCGCATCCGGTACCCGCGTGCTCGGCACCTTGGCACGTCGCCTCGAAGAGACCGGCGAACGCTGGGGCGTGGCCAGCCTGTGCATCGGTGTGGGCCAGGGCCTCGCCGTGGTGCTCGAGAACGAAAACGCCAAGGGCTAAGCGCTCAACCCCAGACCAAACGAAGAAAGGCATACAGCTCATGCTGAATATTGCAGACAGCGTGGCCGCGGCCGTGGAGCCCATCCACGACGGCGCCTGCGTAATGATCGGTGGCTTCGGTGTTGCCGGACAGCCCGTGGAGCTCATTGACGCGCTCATCGAGAACGGCGCCAAGGACCTCACCGTGGTCAACAACAACGCCGGCAACGGCGATGTGGGACTGGCCAAGCTCATCCAGCTCGGTCGCGTGAAGAAGATCATTTGCTCCTTCCCGCGCCAGGCGGACTCCTGGCACTTCGACGAGAAGTACCACGCCGGTGAGATCGAGCTCGAGGTCGTGCCGCAGGGCAACCTGGCCGAGCGCATTCGCGCCGCCGGTGCCGGCATCGGCGCTTTCTACACCCCCACCGGCTACGGCACCCCGTTGGCCGAGGGCAAGGAAGTTCGTGAACTGGACGGCAAGCACCAGGTGCTCGAGTACCCCATCCACGCGGACTTCTCCCTGACCAAGGCACACACCGCGGACACCGCGGGCAACCTGGTCTACCGCAAGACCGCCCGTAACTTCGGCCCCATCATGGCCGCGGCCGCCAAGCACTCCATCGTGCAGGTGAGCGAGATCGTGGAGCGCGGGCAGATCGACCCCGAGGTCGTGGTGACCCCCGGTATCTACGTGGACACCGTGGTCAAGCTCGAAGCTCCCAAGCAGGTAGACCCGCGAGAGGAAGGTGCGGCATGAGTGTCCCGCAGAACAGTGATCACGCCCTGAGCCCCGAAGAGCTCGCAGAGGTCGTAGCCCGCGACATCCCCGCCGGCGCCTACGTCAACCTGGGCATCGGCCAGCCCACGCTGGTCTCCAACTACTTGTCCCCCGAGGACGACGTCACCCTGCACACCGAGAACGGCATGCTGGGCATGGGTGCCGAGGCCAAGGGCGATGAGGTCGACGCGGATCTCATCAACGCGGGCAAGATCCCCGTGGTCGAGACCGAGGGTTGCTCCTACTTCCACCACGCTGACTCCTTCGCGATGATGCGCGGCGGCCACCTGGACTGCTGTGTCCTGGGTGCCTTCCAGGTGGATCAGAACGGCAACCTGGCCAACTGGCACACCGGTAAGCCCGGTGCTATCCCCGCAGTGGCGGTGCCATGGACTTGGCTACCGGCGCCAAGCAGACCTTTGTGATGATGACGCTGCAGACCAAGAAGGGTCAGTCCAAGCTGGTTGCGGAATGCGATATGCCGCTGACCGGTGTGGGGTGCGTGTCTCGCATTTACACGGACAAGGCTGTGTTCCTCATCGAGGAGGACGGCGTGCGCGTGCGCGAGACCTTCGGCATCGGTTTCGACGAACTCACCGAGTTGGTCGACATCGAGCTGAAGCCCGCCAACTGACGCTGGCGCGGGGGCGGAACTTTCGAGGTTCCGCCCCCGCCTTGCTTTAATCGAAACCTGAATAGACCCGTGTGATTTGGAGCCCCCCGTGAGTGCCGACGCAGACTCCGCCGACAAGAGCCAGTACGTTCAGTCGCTCGCGCGCGGGCTGTCCGTGATTTCCGCTTTCGACGCCGCTCAGCCCGTCATGACGCTCTCGGACGTTGCGCGCCACACGGGTTTGACGCGAGCCACCGCCCGCCGGTTCCTCCTGACGCTGGAGTCCCTGGGATACGTTCGGTCGGACGGGCGGATGTTCGAACTCACACCCAAAGTGCTGCAGCTGGGTTACTCGTATCTCTCGGCGCTGTCGCTGCCCCAGATCGCGAGTCCGCACCTGAAGAACCTCTCGGACTCGCTTCAGGAGTCCACCTCCCTGTCCGTGCTCGACGGACAGGACATCGTGTACGTGGCCCGCGTGGCCACCCACCGCATCATGACCGTGGCCATTGCCGTGGGAACCCGGTTCCCCGCCTATGCCACTTCTATGGGGCGGGTGCTTCTCGCCGGGCTCAATGCCAAGGAACTGGGGGAGTACCTGGCCACGGCGGAACTCTCACCGCTGACCAGACGCACCACCACCGAGCGCGAAGCCCTGCTGCAGCAGCTGCAGCTCGTCCGCGAACGCGGTTATTCCGTGGTGGACCAGGAACTCGAAGTGGGGCTGCGCTCGGCCGCTGTTCCGGTCAAGGACCTCACAGGTCGCACCGTTGCGGCAATCAACGTGTCCATGCGCGTGGGCATGCCCGGCGTGGACACCGATCACCCGGAAGCCCAGGTCATTCCGGAACTGCTCGCGTGTGCGGCCGCCATCTCTCAAGACCTCGCGGCGTCGGGGAACTGACCACCGACGGTGATTTCCTGAGAACTCCTCGATCGCGGCCTACCACCCGGTTCGCGAGCATGCAACGTAGCTGCTACACTGGCTAGGAATTGCTCGGTCACGAGCGTGTGCATTTTCGATTCAATGGCAAATTGGACCCTGTCCTTTGGTACGCAGTTTGTACCTAGATGCCATTTTTTGTCATGCCCGCCTCCGTGACTTACCAATCCGCAGTCAGCAGGCCGTTCACCCGGTGAACGCAAGGTCTGCCCAAACAGGAGGCACTGTGCCAACTATTCAGCAGCTGGTCCGTAAGGGCCGGACGTCCAAGGTCGTCAAGACCAAAGCCCCCGCGCTCAAGGGCAACCCCATGAAGCGCGGCGTGTGCACCCGCGTGTTCACCACCACCCCCAAGAAGCCGAACTCGGCTCTTCGTAAGGTGGCTCGTGTCAAGCTCAACGGCGGCGTGGAAGTTACCGCGTACATCCCCGGTGAGGGACACAACCTGCAGGAACACTCCATCGTGCTGGTGCGCGGTGGTCGTGTGAAGGACCTGCCGGGTGTTCGCTACAAGATCGTGCGCGGCGCACTCGACACCCAGGGTGTCAAGGGCCGCCAGCAGGCTCGTTCCCGCTACGGCGCCAAGAAGGAGAAGAAGTAATGCCTCGTAAAGGTCCCGCTCCCAAGCGCCCCCTCGTCGTAGATCCCGTCTACGGCTCTCCCGTTGTCACCCAGCTGATCAACAAGGTTCTGCAGGACGGTAAGAAGTCCACCGCAGAGCGCATCGTTTACGGTGCCCTTGAAGGCGTGCGCAACAAGACCAACTCCGATCCCGTCGCAACCCTGAAGAAGGCCCTTGACAACGTCAAGCCGGCCCTCGAGGTCCGCTCCCGCCGTGTCGGTGGCGCCACCTACCAGGTTCCGGTCGAGGTCAAGGCAGGCCGCGCCACCGCGCTGTCGCTGCGTTGGCTCGTTGGCTACGCCAAGGTCCGCCGCGAAAACACCATGACTGAGCGTCTCCAGAACGAGATCCTCGACGCCTCCAACGGCCTGGGTGCCGCTGTGAAGCGCCGCGAGGATACTCACAAGATGGCTGAGTCCAACAAGGCCTTCGCCCACTATCGCTGGTAAAATCCGATAGTCGTGTCGGCCCCGCCAACAGCGGGGCCGACCATGGGCCCGGCACCAACCTTTACGAAGGGAACCATCGTGGCACTTGACGTGCTTACCGACCTGAACAAGGTCCGCAATATCGGCATCATGGCTCACATCGATGCTGGTAAGACCACGACCACCGAACGAATCCTGTTCTACACGGGCATCAACCACAAGCTCGGCGAGACGCACGACGGTGCATCCACGATGGACTGGATGGCGCAGGAGCAGGAACGCGGCATCACCATTACCTCCGCCGCGACCTCGTGCTACTGGCACGACAACCAGATCAACATCATCGACACCCCGGGTCACGTGGACTTCACGGTCGAGGTCGAGCGCTCCCTGCGTGTGCTCGACGGCGCCGTGGCAGTCTTCGACGGCAAGGAAGGCGTTGAGCCGCAGTCCGAGACCGTGTGGCGTCAGGCTGACAAGTACGAAGTTCCGCGTATCTGCTTCGTCAACAAGATGGACAAGCTCGGTGCAGACTTCTACTTCACCGTGGACACCATCAAGTCCCGTCTGGGTGCAACCCCGCTCGTTCTGCAGCTGCCCATCGGCGCCGAGAACGACTTCGTGGGCGTTGTCGACCTGCTCACCATGAAGGCATTCGTGTGGGAAGCGACTCCAAGGGTGACGTCTCCCTGGGTGCCAAGTACGAGATCCGCGAGATCCCCGAGGATCTGAAGGACCGTGCCGAGGAATACCGCAACCAGCTGGTCGAGTCCGTGGCTGAAGCCGACGACGAGCTCATGGAGAAGTACCTCAACGGTGAAGAGCTGACCCAGGACGAGATCAAGCACGGCATTCGCCAGCTGACGATCAACTCCAAGGCTTACCCGGTGCTGTGTGGTTCTGCGTTCAAGAACCGCGGCGTGCAGCCCATGCTCGACGCCGTGGTGGATTACCTCCCCACCCCGCTGGACGTCCTCTCCGTGCAGGGCCACTCCGTGAAGGACGAGGAAGAGGTCATGACCCGTCCGGCAGACGCGAACGCTCCGTTCGCCGCTCTGGCGTTCAAGGTCGCGGCTCACCCGTTCTACGGTCAGCTGACCTACATCCGCGTGTACTCCGGTAAGGCCAAGGCGGGCGAGCAGGTGCTCAACTCCACCAAGGGCAAGAAGGAGCGCATCGGCAAGCTGTTCCAGATGCACTCCAACAAGGAGAACCCGGTGGAGGAGATCTCCGCCGGTCACATCTACGCGGCTATCGGACTGAAGGACACCACCACCGGTGACACCCTGTGCGACGCCTCGGACCCCATTGTTCTGGAGTCCATGAGCTTCCCCGAGCCCGTGATCTTCGTGGCCATCGAGCCCAAGACCAAGGGTGACCAGGAGAAGCTCTCGACCGCTATTCAGAAGCTCTCCGCTGAGGACCCCACCTTTACGGTGTCCCTCAACGACGAGACCGGCCAGACCGAGATCGGCGGCATGGGCGAGCTCCACCTGGACATCCTGGTGGACCGCATGAAGCGCGAGTTCAAGGTGGAAGCCAACGTGGGCAAGCCGCAGGTGGCTTACCGCGAAACCATCAAGAAGGCCGTGGACAAGGTCGACTACACGCACAAGAAGCAGACCGGTGGTTCCGGTCAGTTCGCTAAGGTGCAGGTTGCTTTCGAGCCGCTCCCGCTGGACGCCGAGGAACTCTACGAGTTCGACAACAAGGTGACCGGTGGCCGCATCCCTCGCGAGTACATCCCCTCCGTGGATGCCGGTATCCAGGACGCCATGCAGTTGGGCGTTCTCGCCGGTTACCCCATGGTCGGTGTGAAGGCCACCCTGCTCGACGGTGCATACCACGATGTCGACTCGTCCGAAATGGCGTTCAAGATCGCCGGTTCCATGGTGTTCAAGGAAGGCGTTCGTCGCGCCAACCTGTGCTCCTCGAGCCGCTGATGTCCGTGGAGGTTCGCACCCCCGAGGAGTACATGGGCGACGTGATCGGCGACCTGAACTCCCGTCGTGGTCAGATCCAGTCCATGGAGGACGTCACCGGCGTCAAGCTGGTGAAGGCCCTCGTGCCGCTGTCCGAAATGTTCGGCTACATCGGTGACCTGCGTTCCAAGACTCAAGGTCGCGCCGTGTACTCGATGCAGTTCGACAGCTATTCGGAGGTCCCCAAGGCTGTCGCCGACGAGATCATCCAGAAGAATCGCGGCGAGTAAGCCCACCGGGGACTAGTCCCCGAATTTCGATAAACCACTCAAGCCAAAGTAGACTTTCATAGGTTTCGACTGCAGCAGTGCTGTGCGCTGTGATAGCAGACTCCGGACATTCGGAGTCGTCGAGTAAGTCTCACCTCAATGTTCTAGGAGGAACACATCATGGCTAAGGCCAAGTTCGAGCGCAACAAGCCGCACCTCAACATCGGCACCATCGGCCACGTTGACCACGGCAAGACCACGCTCACCGCTGCTATCTCCAAGGTGCTTGCTGACAAGTACCCGGATCTCAACGAGCAGCGCGACTTCGGTGCCATCGACTCCGCTCCGGAGGAGAAGCAGCGCGGCATTACCATCAACATCTCTCACATCGAGTACCAGACCGAGAAGCGTCACTACGCACACGTCGACGCCCCCGGTCACGCGGACTACGTGAAGAACATGATCACCGGTGCTGCTCAGATGGACGGCGCAATCCTCGTGGTTGCCGCTACCGACGGCCCCATGGCACAGACCCGCGAGCACGTTCTGCTCGCCCGCCAGGTGGGCGTTCCCTACCTGCTGGTCGCACTGAACAAGTCCGACATGGTCGACGACGAGGAACTGCTGGACCTCGTTGAAATGGAAGTTCGTGAACTGCTGTCCGACCAGGGCTTCGACGGCGACAACGCACCCGTGGTGCGCGTGTCCGCTCTGAAGGCTCTCGAGGGCGACGCTCAGTGGGTCAAGTCCGTTGAGGACCTCATGGAGGCCGTGGACGAGAACATCCCCGAGCCGGAGCGCGACACCGACAAGCCGTTCCTGATGCCCGTTGAGGACGTCTTCACCATCACCGGTCGTGGCACCGTGGTGACCGGCCGTGCCGAGCGTGGCACCCTGCCGATCAACTCCGAGGTCGAGATCGTCGGCATCCGCCCGATCCAGAAGACCACCGTGACCGGTATCGAGATGTTCCACAAGCAGATGGACGAAGCCCTCGCAGGCGAGAACTGTGGTCTGCTGCTGCGTGGCCTCAAGCGCGACGATGTCGAGCGTGGCCAGGTTGTCTGCAAGCCGGGTTCCATCACCCCGCACACGGACTTCGAGGCAAACGTCTACATCCTGTCCAAGGAAGAAGGCGGACGTCACAACCCGTTCTACTCGAACTACCGTCCGCAGTTCTACTTCCGCACCACCGACGTCACCGGCGTCATCACGCTGCCCGAGGGCACCGAGATGGTCATGCCCGGCGACAACACCGAAATGACCGTTGAGCTGATCCAGCCCATCGCCATGGAGGACGGCCTCGGCTTCGCTATCCGTGAGGGTGGCCGCACCGTTGGTTCCGGTAAGGTGACCAAGATCATCAAGTAATCTCTGATTATTGAAGTGATCGTCGGCTAGTCCGACAACACTCCGTAAGGCCCCGTCAGTCTCGTGCTGGCGGGGCCTTACGCGTCCCGGAATCCAGGGCGACGACGCCGCTCGGC
>NZ_AJXN01000140.1 GCF_000286355.1 Kocuria atrinae C3-8
CGGGGTGGTACCCAGGATGGGCACGCCCGCGGCCTTGAGGTCGGCCGCCAGCTTGAGCGGGGTCTGGCCGCCCAGCTGCACGAACACGCCCAGCAGGCCGCCGCTGCGGCGTTCTGCCTCCACGATCTCCATGACGTCCTCGAACGTGAGCGGTTCGAAGTACAGACGCGTGGAGATGTCGTAGTCGGTCGACACGGTTTCCGGGTTGCAGTTGACCATCACGGTTTCGTACCCGGCCTCGCGCAGCACCATGGACGCGTGCACGCACGAGTAGTCGAACTCGATGCCCTGCCCGATGCGGTTGGGACCGGAGCCCAGGATCATCACCGACGGCTTGTCGTGCGGTGCGATCTCGTTCTCTTCGTCGTAGCTCGAGTAGTGGTAGGGCGTGAAGGCCTCGAACTCGGCCGCGCAGGTGTCCACGGTCTTGAACACGGGACGAATGTCCAGGGCGTGGCGGATGCCGCGCACCACGGACTCGTCCAGGTGCACGAGCTCACCGATCTGGGCGTCCGAGAAACCGTGGCGCTTGGCTTCTCGCAGCGTCTCGGGGCGCAGGTCGCGGTCCTCACGGATCAGCTGCGCGGTCTCGTTGAGCAACTGGAGCTGGTCCAGGAACCACGGGTCGATCGCGGTGGCGTCGAAGATCTGCTCCACGGTGGCACCGGCGAGCAGGGCCTGCTGCACGTTGCGCAGTCGCTCCGTGGTGGTCTCCTTGGTGCGCTCCACCAGACGGGCCACGGTGTTCGGACCGGCCTCGACGGCGGGCTTGGTGAAGTCGAAGGACGATCCCTTCTGCTCAAGGGAACGCAGGGCCTTCTGCAGGGCCTCGGTGAAGTTACGGCCGATCGCCATGGCCTCTCCCACCGACTTCATGGTGGTGGTCAGCGTGGGGTCAGCGGCCGGGAACTTCTCGAACGCGAAGCGCGGAACCTTGACCACCACGTAGTCCAGGGTCGGCTCGAAGCTCGCCGGGGTCTTCTGCGTGATGTCGTTGGGGATCTCGTCCAGCGTGTAGCCCAGCGAGAGCTTGGTCGCGATCTTGGCGATCGGGAAGCCCGTGGCCTTGGAGGCCAGCGCGGAGGAACGGGAGACGCGCGGGTTCATCTCGATGACCACGATGCGCCCGGTGTCCGGTTCCACGGCGAACTGGATGTTACAGCCGCCGGTGTCCACGCCCACCTCGCGGATCACGGCGATCGCGATGTCGCGCATCCGCTGGTATTCCACGTCGGTCAGGGTCAACGCGGGGGCCACGGTGATCGAGTCACCGGTGTGCACGCCCACGGGGTCCACGTTCTCGATCGAGCACACGACCACCACGTTGTCGTTGGCGTCGCGCATCATCTCCAGCTCGTATTCCTTCCATCCGAGGATGGATTCTTCGAGCAGCACCTCGGAGGTCGGCGAGTACTGGATGCCCGCGCCGGCGATACGGTGCAGGTCGGCCTCGTTGTAGGCCATGCCGGAGCCCAGTCCACCCATGGTGAAGGACGGGCGGACCACCATGGGGTAGCCGAGGGTTTCCGCGGCGGCCAGGGCCTCGTCCATCGAGTGCACGATCACGGAGCGGGCAGATTCAGCGCCACAGCGCTCCACCACACCCTTGAACGCCTCGCGGTCCTCGCCCAGGTTGATGGCCTCGACGTCCGCGCCGATCAGTTCGACGTCGTACTTGTCCAGTACACCGTTCGCGTCCAGTGCCAGCGCGGTATTGAGCGCGGTCTGGCCACCCAGGGTGGGCAGAACAGCGTCGGGACGTTCCTTCTCGATGATCTTCTCGACCACCTCGGGGGTGATCGGTTCCACGTAGGTGGCGTCGGCGAACTCGGGGTCCGTCATGATGGTCGCGGGGTTCGAGTTCACGAGGATCACGCGGATGCCCTCGTCCTTGAGCACGCGCAACGCCTGGGTGCCGGAGTAGTCGAACTCCGCGGCCTGGCCGATCACGATGGGGCCGGAGCCGATCACCAAAACACTGTTCAGATCTTGCCTGCGGGGCATTAGCGCTGTCCTGCTTCCTGAGTCGCGGTGCCCTGAGCGGCCCGGTCCATCACGTCGATAAAGCGGTCGAAAAGGTAGGCGGCGTCGTGCGGACCCGCGGCGGCCTCGGGGTGGTACTGCACCGAGAAGGCCGGCAGATCCAGGCAGCGGATGCCCTCCACCACGTTGTCGTTGAGCCCCACGTGGGAGACCCCGGTACGACCGAAGCGGGATTCGGGTGCGGTCACCGTCTCCCCCACCGGCGCGTCCACGGCGAACCCGTGTTCTGGGAGGTGATCTCCACCTTGCCCGTGGTCAGGTCCATCACGGGCTGGTTGATGCCGCGGTGGCCGAAGGGCAGCTTGTACGTGCCGAAGCCCAGGGCGCGGCCCAGCAGCTGATTTCCGAAACAGATTCCGAAGAACGGAATCTTGGCGTCCAGGACCTCGCGCAGCAGCGCCACCTGGTGATCCGCGGTCGCCGGGTCGCCGGGACCGTTGGAGAAGAACACACCGTCCACGTTGCGGTTCGTGATGTCCTCGAACGTGGTGGTCGCGGGTAGCACGTGCACCCGAACGCTCGCTCGGCGAAGCGCTGCGGGGTCATACCCTTGATGCCCAGGTCCACGGCGGCCAGCTCGTGCTTGACCGGCCCCTCCCAGCCGTGCTGGCGGGTTCCACCACATAGGCTTCGTCGATGCTGACCTTCTCGGCCAGGCTCTGACCCTCCATGGTGGGCTGGTCCTTGACGAGCTGGACCAGCTCGGACACGGGCCGAGCGGCGTCGTCGCCGGCGAAGATCCCGGCACGCATGCGCCCTTGTCGCGCAAGTGGCGGGTGAGAGCGCGGGTGTCCACGCCCTGGAGGCCCACGATGTTCTGGGCGGCGAGCTCGTCGTCCAGGCTGCGTTCGGAACGCCAGTTGGACGCGCGGCGCGCTGGGTCGCGCACCACAAAGCCGTTGACCCAGATCTTGCGGGACTCGGCGTCCTGGTCGTTGACGCCCGTGTTGCCGATGTGCGGGGCGGTCTGGATGACGATCTGACCCGCGTAGGAGGGGTCCGTCAGCGTTTCCTGGTAACCGGTCATTCCGGTCGCGAACACGGCTTCACCAAAGGTGTTGCCGGGTGCGCCCCAGGAGCGGCCGCGGAAGACGCGACCGTCCTCGAGCACCAGGACGGACGGTTGAAGGGGGTGTGAGTTCACGAAGAACTCCTTTCCTTTTCATAAAAAACAGCGCGCAGGAGCGCGAAGGAGGCAAAACTTAGGGGGTGCTCACGAGGGCCGACGCCGCGTTCTCGAGTTCTCGGGACTCCTCGCCGTTGCGCGCGCGGAATCCGGTATCGACCACGGTGTCACCGAGTTCCCACGTGAACACGACCAGGCCGTCGCGCTCCACGAACTTGCCGACCATGCCGGAGGCTGTGGCCACCGAACGCAGCTGCTCGCGCGGGATGTAGACGTCCTGGGCGCCCTGTCGGTTGATCAGCACGCCGTCCTCGGCGACGATCGCCTCAGCGTTGGAGCGCACTCCCAGGCCGTGGATCGCGATGCGTTCGAGCGGCTGGGCGGTGTAGGTGGTCACCACGTACATACCGTCCGCACGGGTCACGAGACGGTCCAGCAGGTCAACGGGAGCCTGCGGCAACTGGGGCACGTCCGACTGACGTCGAATGCGGCCACGCCACCCCCACCACACCAAGGCGAAGAGCACCACGACGATCAGGATCGCGAGGAGCGTGGGGAGAAGCTTGTCAGACATGGACGGGTTGCCTTTCGTGGGTCGGATCGAGGATCAGGCGGACAGCGGTGTGTTGAGCTTGCCGTCCAGGACCACGGGGTGGCCCCGGTAGAAGGTGGCGGCCACGCTGCCCGGCAGCGGCATGCCCTTGTAGGGGCTGTTGCGGCCCTTGGACACGTGGGTCTCCGGATTGACCGGGGTCTCCCCCGCCGGATTCCACAGCGTGAGGTTGGCGGGAGTTCCCGCTTCCAGTGCGCCACCTTGATCCTGCAAGCGCAGGATCTCGGAGGGGCGGCGGGAGGTGATCTTGGCGACCGTGGGCCAGTCGATCAGGCCGGTGTCCACCAGGGTCTTCTGCACGACCGACAGTGCCGTCTCCAGGCCGGTCATGCCCATGGCGGCGCAGCTCCACTCGGACTCTTTGTCCTCGATGGTGTGCGGTGCGTGGTCGGTTCCGATCACGTCGATGGTGCCGTCCGCCACGGCCTCCCGCAGGGCCATGACGTCCTCATCGGTGCGCAGCGGCGGGTTGACCTTGTAGACCGGGTCGAAGGTGCGAACCAGTTCCTCGGTGAGCAACAGGTGGTGCGGGGTGGCCTCAGCGGTCACGCTGATGCCGCGTTCCTTGGCCCAGCGCACAATCTCCACCGAGCCCTTGGTCGACAGGTGGCAGATGTGCACGCGGGAGCCACGTGCTGAGCCAGCAGCACGTCACGGGCGATGATGGCTTCTTCGGCCACGGCGGGCCAGCCGGTGAGTCCGAGTTCGGCCGAGACAACGCCCTCGTTCATCTGGGCGCCCTCGGTGAGGCGCGGTTCCTGGGCGTGCTGGGCGACCAGGCCGTCGAAGGACTTCACGTACTCCAGAGCGCGGCGCATGAGCACGGGATCGTGCACGCACTTGCCGTCGTCCGAGAACATCCGCACCTGGGCGCGGGATTCAGCCATCGCGCGGATTTCGGACAGCTGCTTGCCCTCCAGGCCCACGGTCACCGCACCCACGGGGTGCACGTCCGCCCAGCCTGCGTCCTGACCGAGCTGCCAGACCTGCTCGACCACACCGGCGGTGTCCGCCACCGGGTTGGAATTGGCCATCGCGAACACCGCGGTGTAGCCGCCCTTGGCTGCGGCGCGGGTTCCGGTTTCCACCGTCTCGGCGTCCTCGTGGCCGGGCTGGCGCAAGTGGGTGTGCATGTCGACCAGGCCGGGCAGGGCGATCAGGCCGGTGCCGTCCACCACGGTGGCGTCCTCCGGGGCGTCCAGGGATCCGGGTTCGCCCACGGACTGGATCACGCCGTCCACGATCAGAAGGTCAACGGGGTCCGAGCCCTCGGGGCTCACAGTGCTGATGAGGTAGGAACTCATGGTGTCACCTTCAGTTGTCGGAGAGGGACGGGGTGCTCTCGTCTCCCGAGAGCAGTAAGAACAACACGGCCATGCGCACGGACACACCGTTGGCCACCTGGGCCAGCACGGTGGACCGCGGCGAGTCGGCCGCTTCGGACGAGATTTCCAGACCGCGGTTCATGGGACCGGGGTGCATGATCACGGTGGGTGCGTCCATGGCGTCCAGAGTTGCGACGCGTTCCGGGGTAAGGCCCCAGGCCCGCGTGTACTCCTGCTCGCTCGGGAAGAACGCGGCGTTCATGCGTTCGCTCTGCAGTCGGAGCATCATCACGGCGTCAGGGCGCTGGGCGAGCACCTCGTCCAGGTCGTAGGAGACCTCGCACGGCCAGTGGTCCATGCCCACGGGCAACAGCGTGGGAGGCGCCACGAACGTCACGCGCGCACCCAGGGTGTTGAGCAACCACACGTTGGAGCGGGCCACGCGGGAGTGCAGCACGTCCCCCACGATCACCACGTGCATGCCTTCCAGGTCCATGCCCGTGCTGGGGCGGTCCTCACGCTGCGCGCGCACGCGCCGCAGCGTCATGGCGTCCAGCAGTGCCTGGGTGGGGTGCTCGTGCTTGCCGTCCCCGGCGTTGACCACGGCGGCGTCGATCCAGCCCGACGACGCGAGCTGTTGCGGGGCGCCGAGGCGCCATGGCGGATCACCACGCGTCCGCGCTCATGGCCATCAGGGTCTGAGCGGTGTCCTTCAACGATTCCCCCTTGGAGACCGAGGAACCCTTGGCGGAGAAGTTGATCACGTCCGCGGACAGCCGCTTGGCGGCCGTCTCGAAGGAGATGCGGGTGCGGGTCGAATCCTCGAAGAAGAGGTTGACCACGGTGCGGCCGCGCAATGCGGGCAGTTTCTTGACAGAGCGAGAGGACACGGAGGCCATTTGATCGGCGGTGTCCAGAATGCTGAGGGCGTCCGCGTAGCTCAGATCCGCGGTGGTGAGCAGGTGCTTCACGAGGTAGCCCCCTTCTCGCCACGGGCCACGTCCGGATCGGAAGCGACGGGCGCATCGATGACCACGCAGTCCTCGTGGTTCTCTGCTCGTTCCTCCGGGTCAGATTCGCGCAGCAGTACTCGGACCTTTTCCTGTGACGACGTCGGAAGGTTCTTACCCACGTGGTCGGCGCGGATGGGTAGCTCACGGTGACCGCGGTCGACCAGAACGGCCAACCGCACGACCTTGGGGCGTCCCACGTCCACCAGGGCGTCAAGGGCGGCACGAATGGTGCGGCCGGAGAAGAGGACGTCGTCCACGAGCACCACGGTGCGGCCGTCAATGCCGCTGTCCGGAATGATGGTGGGCTGCGGGGTCCGCGCGGGGTTCTTGCGCAGATCATCGCGGTACATGGTGATGTCCAACTGTCCGGTGGACGAACGGGCGTCGAACGACTCGTCGGTCTGTTCGAGCTTGGCGGCCAAACGCTGGGCCAGCGGGTAACCGCGGCGGGCGATGCCCAAAATCACGAGACCTTCGGTGCCCTTGTTGGACTCCAGAATCTCGTGGGCTATCCGGGTCAGAGCCCGGTCAATGTCGGCAGTCGAGAGAATCACGCGCGACGTGGTCGCGGGCAATGATTCGCCGTGTTCGGGCACGCTCACGTGCCGCCTCCTTCCCCGCCTCACTGGACGGACTTAAAGGTTGCGATCTTGATGTGACGCTATCACAGGAGAAAGGCCCCGGATCGCTCTGCACGAGCGATCCGGGGCCCACACCGTCAATCGAGAAGTGACGGCTTAACTTTCTGCAAACGACCCAGCAGACCATTGACGAACCGGGGGGAATCGTCGGTCGACAGTTCCCGTGCCACCGCAACGGCCTCGGACACGGCCACGGCGTCAGGGATCTCGTCGTTGTAGAGCAATTCCCATGCGCCCACGCGCAGGACGTTACGGTCAACGGCGGGCATCCGCTCGAGAGTCCAGCCCTGCGAGTAAGTTTCCAGGAACTCGTCGATGTCCTCGGCGCGATCGTAGAAACCCTCGAGGATGTCCACGGTGTACGGGTTGATCTTGGACGTGCTGTTGTCCCGGCGGCGGTTGAGTGCGTCCTGAATGGACTCGTCTCGCTGTTCCGCCTCGAACAGGATTTCTACCGCGCGGACGCGGGCTTTACTGCGTGCGCTGCTCACTCGTTGACGCGTCCCAGGTAGTCGCCGGTGCGGGTGTCGACCTTGACCTTGGTGCCCTGTTCGAGGAACAGCGGGACCTGGATCTGGTAGCCGGTCTCCACGGTGGCGGGCTTGGTGCCGCCGGTGGAGCGGTCACCCTGCAGGCCGGGCTCGGTGTAGGTGATCTCCAGAACGACCGACGGCGGCATTTCGATGTACAGCGGGGAACCCTCGTACATGGCAACGGTCACGTTTTGGTTCTCCAGCATGAAGTTGGAGGCGTCACCCACAACGGCGGCGGGAACCGTGATCTGGTCGTAGGTGGAGTTGTCCATGAACACGTAGTCTTCGCCGTCCTGGTACAGGTACTGGTACTCACTACGATCCACCGTGGCGGTCTCGATCTTGGCACCGGCGTTGAAGGTCTTGTCGACCACCTTGCCGCTGGTCACGTTGCGCAGCTTGGTGCGCACGAACGCGCCACCCTTGCCCGGCTTGACGTGCTGGAACTCGATGGTCTGCCACAGGTTCCCGTCGAGCTTGAGGATGGTGCCGTTCTTGATGTCGTTGCTGGTTGCCACGGATTCACTTTCTCGTCGGAAACATCACTGCAAAGATTTTGGGGGCGTTAAGCGAACCAGTGTACCGCGCCGGGCGCAGTACACCGTTCTCCACGGCTATTCGGCGATCTCCTGGTAGCACGCGAAGAGGATCGCGGGGTCCGGAACCTCCATGATGCGCGGGGAGCCCTCCTTGTCGAGGACCACGAAGCGCAACAGGTTGCCGCGGGTCTTCTTGTCCCGCTTCATAACCTCGAGCAGGCGCGGCCACTGGTCCGCGCGGTAGGTCACGGGCAAACCCAGGGAGGCGAGGATCGTGCGATGGCGGTCCACGACGTCGTCGGCGAGCGTACCGGCCGCGCGCGCAAGTTCCGCAGCGAAGACCAGGCCCACGGACACTGCCGCGCCGTGGCGCCACTGGTAGCGCTCGTTGTGCTCGATCGCGTGACCCAGCGTGTGACCGTAGTTGAGGAACTCGCGGCGGCCGGATTCCTTGAGGTCGGAAGAGACCACCTCGGCCTTGACGCGAATGGCGCGCTCGATCAGTTCACGCACCACGGGAGACTGCGAATCCCGCACCTCATCCGGGTGCTCCTCGATGAGGTCCAGGATCACGGGGTCTGCGATGAACCCGCACTTGACCACCTCGGCCATGCCGGTGAGGTACTCGTTCTCCGGCAGGGTCTTGAGCGAATCGAGATCGCACACCACGGCGGCCGGCGGGTGGAAGGAACCCACCAGGTTCTTGCCCTCGGCGGTGTTGATGCCGGTCTTGCCGCCCACTGCGGCGTCGACCATGCCCAGCAGGGTGGTCGGCAGGTGGATCACGCGCACACCACGCAACCACGTGGCGGCCACGAAACCACCCAGGTCACTGACGGCGCCGCCGCCCACGGTGACCACGGCGTCCGTGCGGGTGAAGTCCGAGGTGCCCATGATCTGCCAGCAGAATGCCGCGACCTCCACGCGCTTGCCCTCTTCCGCGTCCGGGATCTCCGCGACGAAGCTCTGGATGCCCGCCTGCTTCAGATCCTCCTGGACCAGGTCGCCGGTGGCGCGCAGGCCCGGGGGTGAATGATCAGGACCTTCTTGACGCGTTCGCCGAGCAGCTCGGGAACCTTGCCCAGCAGCCCGTTACCCACGAGCACGTCATAGCGGTTGTCAGGGGTGTCTCCCTGAACGGGAATGGTGGTCACCGAATCAGTCATGCTGTGGCGTCCCTTCGTAGGTCTTTCAAAGCTTTGTTCAGTTGCTGGACCAGCGCACCGATGCGCCGGTGGCCGGTGCCGTCCAGGCGGATGGTGGCCAGCCGCTCGTAGGTGTCACGCCGTTCGTCCAAGATCTCCCGCCAGCGCCGCTCCGGATCCGGCTGCAGCATGGGGCGGGTCTTGTTGCCCGTGATGCGCGGGCGCACGGTGGCTTCATCGACTTTGAGGTAGATCACCGTGTGCCCGGACAGCAGCTCTTGAACCGCCGGGGTCATGGGTGCTCCCCCGCCCAACGAGATGACAGCGTTGCGGTAGCGGGCATCCGAGAGCAGGTCAGCGACTACTCCCGCTTCGATGTCGCGGAAGTGCTGCTGCCCGTGGGCGGTGAACAGCGCCGGAATGGGGCCGTGCTGGGCCTCGATCACGTGATCGGCATCCACGAAGTCCAGCCCGTAGCGCTTGGCGAAGTGATGACCGAGGTGCGATTTTCCCGCCGCCATGGGCCCGATGAGCACCAACGGCGTGGGCAGGGAACTCACGAAAGGTCCCCGCGCACCTCATCAAGAGCGGCGAGCTCAGACGGGTCAGCCAGCTCCGGCGAGGTCCGCAAGTTCTCGGGAATGGCCGCCAGGTAGGCGTCCTTATTGCGCACGGTCTCCGCAATGGAGTCACCGCCGAACTTCTCGAGCGCGGCCTGGGCCAGCACGAGCGCAACCATCGCTTCTGCAACGACGCCGGCGGCCGGCACGGCACACACATCCGAGCGCTGGTGGTGGGCGCGAGCGGCCTCACCCGTGGAGACGTCCACCGTGTGCAGAGCGCGGGGCACGGTGGCGATCGGCTTCATGGCTGCGCGAACACGCAGCAGGTCACCGATGGACATGCCGCCCTCGATACCGCCGGCGCGGTTGGTCACGCGGTGCACGGAGCTGTCCGAACCGGGCAGGGTCTCGTCGTGCGCCCGCGTACCGGGGCGGGCCGCGGTGCGGAAACCGTCACCCACTTCCACGCCCTTGATCGCCTGGATGCCCATGAGCACACCGGCCAGACGGGCATCGAGACGGCGATCCCAGTGCACGTAGGAACCCAGTCCCGGGGGCAGGCCCTCGGCCAGCACCTCGACCACACCGCCCAGGGTCTCCCCCGCCTTGTGAGCGTCGTCGATGGTCGCGACCATGGCGTCCGAGGTGGCCTTGTCGAAGCAACGCAACGGATCGGCGTCGAGCGCCTCCACGTCACCCGCGGTGGGCAAGGCGGCGTCCTCGGGAACAGAGACCTCCGCGATCGCGGTCGTGTGGGACACCAGACGCACGTCCAGGGCAGCCAGGATCTGAGACGCGACCACTCCCAGGGCCACGCGGGTGGCGGTCTCGCGGGCCGACGCACGTTCCAGGACGGGTCGAGCCTCGTCGAAACCGTACTTCTGCATGCCGGTGAGGTCGGCGTGTCCCGGGCGGGGCCGCGTCAGGGGTGCGTTGCGCGCTCGTCCCTCGAGCTTGGCCGCGTCCACGGGGTCCGAGCTCATGACGTCCTGCCACTTGGGCCATTCGGTGTTGGCAATCTCGATTGCCACGGGACCACCCTGGGTCAGGCCGTGCCGCACACCACCCAGAATGCGGACCTCATCCTGTTCGAACTTCATGCGTGCGCCGCGGCCATAGCCGAGCCGGCGGCGGGCCAGCGCCCGTTGAATCATCTCGGTGGTGAGTTCCACCCCGGCGGGAACACCTTCGATGATTCCCACGAGGGCCTCGCCGTGAGATTCTCCGGCCGTGAGCCAACGCAACATGTTCTACTCCAGTACTTGATCGTGGGAGCTTTTCACGGCTCCCGGAAACGGATGAAAGATCCGGTCAACGGTTCAGGCGTGCATCGCGGACCCGCTGCGGGATCACACGCTCGGGGCGGTTCACGGCCCTGCACATGGCCTGCGTGACTTGGGCCTCGCGGGGAACGGGTCGATCCGCGCGGCCCAGGGTGAACCAACGCACTTGATCGACGGCCTGAAAGATCAGCATATCTATTCCGGGAGCGATCGCTCCGCCCGCGTCCTGCCATGACCGGGCAATGGCCGAGGGCCACGGGTCGTAGGCGGCGTCCAGGAGGACACCGGTCACCGTGCCGTTCAAGTCCGCGAATTCGGCCGCGAGATCGTCCGCGCGTGGGGCGGCAGGGTGCAGATGACGGCGTCGTAGTCCGCCAACGACGCCGCTGCCTCGCCCAACGCACGCAGGTTCACCTCGGCGCCGAGCCGCTCGGCGGCATTGGTGACCTTCCCGGCGCGGTCCAGGGACCGCACGAACACGTCGATGCCGGAGGCACCCAGCCGTGCAGGGCGGCCACCGCGGCGGTTCCCGTGCCACCACCACCGACGATCGCGCAGCGAGGCTCGGAAGGGATTTCACGCGCTGCAGTGACCGCGGCCATGATGCCGGTGACGTCCGTGTTGTCCGCGATGGTTGAACCGTCTGGGCGGAAGACCAGAGTGTTGGCCACGCCCAGGGCTTCGACGAGTGACGTGCGCTCATCGGCCTGAGCGGCGGCCAAGGACTTGAGGGGCATGGTCACTGAGAAGCCCCGCCAGTAGCCCTCGGCCACTCGCTCACGCCAGAATGCGTCCCAGTCCTCAGCGGGCACGTCCCACCGGGTGTAGTCCCAATCGGAACCCATCACCCGGTAGGCCGTGGAGTGCAGAACCGGTGACAGGGAGTGAGCCACGGGGTGACCCAGCACCGCTGCGGCGTATCGCTCCATGTCTGCTCCCCTGTGAATCAGTTACACCGGCCCTCGTTGTCCGAGCACCACTCCTGGTACTCCTGGACATTGCGGTTGTGTTCCTCGAAGTTCTCGGCGAACTTGGTCTCGCCGGAGTCGAGGTTCACGGTCACCCAGTAGTAGTAATCGTTCTCGTCCGGGTTGGCGGCGGCCTTGATGGACTCGTCACCGGGGGAACCGATCGGCCCCACAGGTAGACCCGGGTGCGCGAACGTGTTGTACGGGTTGGACTTGTCACGCTTCTCCTCATCGGAGACGTGGTAGGAGCGCTTGCCCAGTCCGTAGGTCACGGACGCATCCGACTGGATCAGACCGTTGGTCTCATCGTCGGGGCGATCAATACGGTTGTAGATGGCACCGGCGACCTCGGGGTAGATGTCCGGGACACCCTCGAACTCCACGAGGGAGGCCACGGTGACCACGCGGAACCACTGATCCTCGGGGACCTCGTTGTTGTTCAACGTGCCTTGGTGCGGTCGACCATCTCCTGGATGATCTGCTCCGGGGTGGCGTCCAACGGGAACGGTACTCACCGGGGTGCAGCCAGCCTTCAAGGGTGGGGAATTCTTCCGGAACGCCAAAGCGGTCGGTGTCTTCCTTGAACGCCTCGAACTCGGACTTGTCGATGCCGGTGGATTCACTCAGCGTCTGGAAAGTGTCGTCGATGCGCTGGGTCTGCGGCACAGCGGCGTAGTGCGAGGCCTCACCGCGTTCCATCATCACGTCGATGGCGGCGTCCGAGCTCATTTGGGTCTTCAGCTGGTAGTCACCCGGCTGGATGAAGTCTTCCGGATAACGTTCCTGGAACGTTTCGATGAAGAAGCCAGCGTTGGCCACAATGTCTTCGGATTCTAGAGAGTTGGCGATCTGACCGGTCGATTGACCATCGCCCACGGTGAAGTTGATCTCCTGATCGCCTCCGCCGTTGTAATCCTTACGCTCGAACAGGCCGAAAGCGGATCCGAGCACGGCCACCACGATCAACAGGGCGGCGATGAACAGGGCAATAGCGGTGGCCAGGGATGCCCGGGAACGGCGCTGTTTCCGAGCGGCCATTTCCGGAGAGACATCATGGTGTTCGAAGGCACCGGACAAGCCCGGGCGGCGCTGATCGCCCGGTTCCAATGTACTCAGAAGGCCGCCGGACGTGGCCGAATCCTTCGCGCCACCCTGTTCCGGGCCGCGGTTGGCCTTGCTATCTCGTGGCTGATCGCTCACGAATGATCTCCGTCCGCCGTTGTCCGTGGTCTTCGGATACTTTCGGCGCCGTGCCGAAGAATATCGTCCATTATCCGCGATCTAACTGTCGATGGGGAAACCGGGTTCGGTTCCCGTTGCCTTGCCCTGATCGATGGCCGACTGCAAGAACGTCACAGCTGCCACCTGATCAACCTTGTCCATGTGTTGCCTCCTGGATACCCCCGCGTCCAGAAGCGACTGGTGCGCCGCAACGGTGGACAGGCGTTCATCCACGAGTCGCACTATTGTTTCGCACTCACGTGAGCGTAACCGATTCTGCAGTGCCACAGCGTACTCTCGGGCCATGTCAGTGGAGCGATTGTCCTGACCGTTCAAGCTACGCGGCAATCCAACGTACACCGCGACCGCGCCGAATTCCTCGCACATGCCTGTGATGATTTTCACATCAAAACGCTTCTTGCGATTCTTGTCCCGCGTGACCGTCTGATGCGGAGTGGCCAACACGCAGTCGGGATCGGTCAGGGCGATGCCCACCCTGACCGATCCGACGTCCACACCCATGCGGACGCCCCTCACGAACGTGTCGCTCACGCGCCCACTACGGAGCGGATCTGCTGGCGCACGGCCTCGAGTGCGTCGTCGATCTTGGGAGCATCGGAACCGCCGCCCTGGGCGACGTCCGGCTTGCCGCCTCCGCCACCACCGAGCACACCGA
>NZ_AJXN01000141.1 GCF_000286355.1 Kocuria atrinae C3-8
CGGCGTCGTCGCCGGCAACGGCGAATGAGGCGGGGGAGAGCGAGCCCAAGCCGCGGCGCAAACGCCCGGCCAAGAAACAGCAGGAGACGGCAACGCAGCCGCGGTTGCTGTAGCGTCGACGACCATCGCCTACCCTGGGCAACAGAAGTCTCAGTTGAATTCCCGGTGCCGAAGGGGACGTGCGTGGCCAAGAATCCGGAACACCTTCCGCCGTACAAGAAGTGGGATTGCTCTGGCGGTCGACCTTCGAGCTGGAGTACCGGGGCTCCTTACTGGTTGCGGACGTGGACTTCTTCGATTTCTCGGAGAAGATCCGGTTGTACCGGGACGGCGAATTCGTGGCCGTGGACAGCTCGCCCGCTCGATTGCGCGTGGACGACCACGCGACCGTGGAAGCGGCTTTGTCGCTGTACGGCATGCAGTATGTGCGACTGGTGCATCTGGACGGTCGCCCCGCCGACTCATTCCGACCCAGCGCGGGAACGGGGGAGGACCGACGTGCAAAGTTCTCGGCCAACCACCCGACCGCTGACGCAATCATCTCTGCGTGTTCCTGGATCGTGTTGGTTCTGGCGGTCGTGACTCAGCTTCCGGAGCTCCTGAATGTTCTGGGTCGGCTCCTGGACTTCACCGCTCCCACGTTCGACTTGCCGGGCTGGCTGAACACTGCCCTGCAGATCGGCGGCATCCTGGCCGGATTGGACCGCGCGCTGCGCATGAAATTCAATCGCTGGATCGACAACACACACCTCTAGGCGTCGTTCGGTAAATTCGCAGCCTGACCGGTAAGAATACGGCGCACACCAATTCAAGGAGAGTCTCGTTATGCGCGGTGTCATGATTCACGCCCCCGGTGATATCCGAGTGGAAGATCGCCCGGACCCGGTCATCGAAGATCCCACGGACGCATCATTCGAATGGCGGCCACCTGCATTTGCGGTTCTGATCTGTGGCCTTACCGCGGCTACGGCGATATCCCCGAACCTGCACCCATGGGGCATGAGTACGTGGGCGTGGTCGAAGAAATCGGTGCCGACGTCAAGAACGTGAAGGTCGGGGATTTCGTGATCGGTTCCTTCTTCGCCTCGGACAACACGTGCGAAATCTGCCAGGACGGCTACCAGAGCCGCTGCGTGAACAACGTGGGCATGGGCGGGATCGGCACGCAGTCCGAGTATGCGCGCATTCCTCTGGCCGATGGCACGCTGGTCGCGACCCCGTCCCAGCCGACCGATGAGCAGATTCCTCATCTGCTGGCGGCTTCGGACGTTCTGGGCACGGGTTGGTTCGCCGCCGTGGCCGCCGAAGTCGGGCCGGGCAAGACGGTTGCGGTGGTCGGCGACGGCGCCGTGGGACTTTCCGGGGTTCTCGCCGCCAAGCAGCTGGGCGCCGAGCGCATCATTGCGATGAGCCGACACAAGGACCGCCAAGCCCTAGCCACAAAGTTTGGCGCCACCGACATCGTGGAAGAGCGCGGTGACGCGGGCGTCGAGAAGATCAAGGAAATGACCGGGGGACTGGGCGCGCACTGCGTCATCGAGGCCGTGGGAACGCAGGAAGCCATGCAACAGGCCATCAAGTCCACGCGTCCGGGTGGGCACGTGGGATTCGTGGGCGTCTCACACGGTGTGTCCATCGACGGTGGTCAGTTGTTCATGTCCGAGGTGCACCTGCACGGAGGCCCCGCTCCGGTGCGACGGTTCCTGCCGGAACTGATCGACCTGATCATGAAGGGTGAGATCACCCCGGGTGACGTCTTCGACCTGACACTGCCGTTGGAACAGGCCGCGGAGGGCTACACGTCCATGGACGAACGTCGAGCCACCAAGGTGTTGCTGACGGTCTGAGCAGTCAGCGGACCGGATCCGCAGCCGCACCGTCGGTCGCGGGGTCCTCGAGCGGTGCGCCGCCCAGGGCCTGCTCCTGCCAGTGGGTCACCACCCAGCGGTCGTCAGAGCCCTCGATGATCACGGCGCCGGTATTGGAGAGCGCGTTGTGCGCCACGAAGTCCACGTCGATGTTCTCGCACCGGGCTGCGGTCCAGGCACGAATGATGGCGCCGTGGGAGACCAGGATGGGGACCTCTCCCTCCGCGGCGCCCTCGACGGCTTCCGTGACGACGGCGCTGAATCGCCGGATCACGTCGTGGCCGTCTTCTTCGGAGCCCGGGATGCGAGCGTTCCAGTCACCCGCGGACCAGCCCACGGCGGTGCGGACATACGTCTGAATGGATTCTTCGTCACTCGCCATTTCCAGGTCTCCCGCCGAGATCTCGCGGAGACCTTCGCGCACCAGAGGTTCCAGGCCGAAGTGGCGAGCCAGGGGAGCGGCGGTCTGCTGCGTCCTCACGAGATTGGACACGAACATCGTTCGGACTGGTTCACGCCCTAATGTGTCCACCAGCGCGTCGGCTTGTTCCCGCCCGAGTTCCGTGAGGTCAGCGCCGGGGGCGGCCGTATCCAGGTTATGGCCCACATTGGAGCTGGTTTGACCGTGTCGAACGAGGATGAGCCGCAAGGGTGAAGACACCTTTCAATGGTGGGAGCGCGAACCGAAACCGTGTGGCTCAACGCATGTCTCACCATTCTGACCGGTGTTGTGTGCCAAGTGAAACCGAGGTCAGGACTCCCGCAGCGGGAACCCCTAGTGGTGACCTCACCGCAGGTCTAGTGTCAAAGGCATCAGCAACCGGTTGCCTTGCCGTGCGTGGGACAGCCCACATGAACGGAGCACGCCATGAATGCGAATGGCACCAAGGACCCGGTCCGGGTCATGCAACGCATGTTCGATGAAGGTTTCGCCACCGGTGACGGGACCGTGGCGGACGAACTATGTTCCCCGGAGATGATCGATCACCAGTTCGGTTTGGCGGGTACGGGCGCGGAAGCTATTGAGCACGTGAAGGCGGCGATGGCTGACGTGCACGGAGCCTTTCCGGACATCAAGTTCACCATCGAGGATTCTGCGACGACACCCGGCCCGCACGGTGACACGGTGTGGGTCCGTGCTCACGGGCACGGTACTAATACCGGTCCGTTTTTCGGACCTCCCACCGGCCGTGAAGTGGATTTCACCGTGATCGACGTGGCCCGCGTGGTCGACGGACAGATCGTCGAGCACTGGGGAGTTCCGGACCGCTTCGCCCTACTGGCCCAAACCGGTGTTCTGGATCGGTTGACGGCCCAGTCCTGAGCCATGATTTGGGTACCGGCCCGTCAAGGAACTGCGTTGACCGGCTATCGATAAGGGCGGACAAAGGTATATGACCCTGAAATGCAGAAGAGACCACCGAACGGTGATCTCTTCTGCATTGTTTCCGTGGGCCCTACCGGGATCGAACCGATGACATCTACGGTGTAAACGTAGCGCTCTACCAGCTGAGCTAAAGGCCCTTTTATAATCGGGTGGACATAACTGATACAGCTGCCAGCACCCGATTGGGGTATAGCTTACCTGCACGTAGGTAGTTTCTGACAAGTGCAACCGAACGTTCGGTTATGTGTCGTTGATCACGCATTCAATCGCCACTGATCTGCTGTAACAGGGGTTTCCAGACACCTTTCCAATGAGCGATCGCCTCGGTGCCCGAGAGCTTCGAATGAGTCAGCGTGACCAGCGTTCGGCCGTCAGCTTTACGCGTGATTTCCGCTGCTGCCCGGGACCCATCCGAGAGGTCCCTGCGCCAGCGCCACCACTTCTCCGTCACGGATGTGCGGGGCTCACCGGACCACGCGATCGAAGCCCCGTTCTCGTCAGCGAGACGCAACCCGGAATCAGCGGCAATGCGCGTCCACGCGGCCAGCGAATCATCCGGAGACAACGGCACCGTCTTACTCACGCTGGTGCGGAACGTGCCGTCCGAATCCTGGCCGACGACCCGTCGTCCAATGGCTTGTTCATAGGCCAGGGCCACGGACTGCGCCCACCAGCCGGGGTTCGTAACAGCCTCCGGCATGTTTCGGAGAGCCACGTCCGCCAGTTGAGGATGAGAAAGAGATGCCCCACCGGCTTCGCTCAAAAGGGAAGCCCAATCCGCCCACTCCCGAGACGTTGCCGGGTAATCGCGGCGGCCTTCGCTGGTGTGTTCACGGCCCTCAGCTATCCAACCCACCAATGTGAGTCGGTTAACACCGAGTCAAGTGGCACAAAGGGGCAACCATGCGTTAACGTAGTAGTCACGAACGCGCCGAGAGGTGCTTTCGAACCAGGGGACGCTGGTGCGCTAGATCGCCTTCGGGCGTGACAGATACGGCGGTTCGATTCCGTCGGTCTCCACGACTGAAACCCCGGGCCTCAAGGTCCGGGGTTTTCTCATGCCCAATTGTGAGCGTGGGAACAAAGGGCAATCACTGCTCAGACCCCCGCGCGTGCGTAGGCTTATCTCATGGCTGAAGATAAGAAAGCTCAGATTGGCGTCACCGGCCTCGCGGTGATGGGCGCAAACCTCGCCCGCAACTTCGCTCGTCACGGCTACACCGTGGCCCTCCACAACCGTTCCGTGGGTAAGACGGACGCTCTCATCAAGGAACACGGTTCCGAGGGCGATTTCATCCGCACGGAAACCATGCAGGATCTCGTGGACTCCCTGGAGCGGCCGCGCCGCATCCTGGTGATGGTCAAAGCCGGCGAGCCCGTGGACTCCGTGATCGAACAGCTCACCCCGCTGCTCGATGAGGGCGACATCATCATCGACGGTGGCAACTCCTACTTCCAGGACACGCGCCGTCGTGAGCGCGAGTGTGCGGAGAACGGCCTGCATTTCGTGGGCATCGGTGTGTCCGGTGGTGAAGAGGGCGCGTTGAACGGGCCGTCCATCATGCCGGGAGGTTCCGAGGAGTCCTACAAGACCTTGGGCCCCATGCTCGAGGACATTTCCGCCAAGGCCAAGGACGGCAAGCCGTGCTGCGCCTGGATCGACACGGACGGCGCCGGTCACTTCGTCAAGATGGTCCACAACGGCATCGAGTACGCGGACATGCAGGTCATCGGCGAGGCGCACGAGCTGCTGCGCTCAGTGGCCGGCCTGGAACCCGCCGAACAGGCAGACGTGTTCGACGAGTGGAACAAGACCGAGCTCTCTTCCTACCTGATCGAGATCACCGCGCACGTGCTGCGCCAGGTGGACGCCAAGACCGGCAAGCCGTTCATCGACATCATCGCGGACGCTGCTGGCCAGAAGGGCACCGGTCGCTGGACCGTGCAGGAAGCGCTCGAGTTGGGTTCTCCGGTCACGGCCATTGCCGAGTCCGTGTTCGCCCGCGCGCTGTCCTCGTCCGAGCCCCAGATGCGCCGTGAGGCCCAGGAGATCCTGCCCGCCGGCATCGGTGACACGACCGAAGACGTGGTCAAGGACCCCGAGTTCGTGGAGGACGTCCGCAAGGCGCTCTACGCGTCCAAGCTGGTCTCCTACGCCCAGGGCCTGGACATGCTGACCATGGCCGGCCGCGAGTACGGTTGGGACCTCAACCTGGCGACCATCGCGAGCCTGTGGCGCGAGGGCTGCATCATCCGCGCCGAGCTGCTCAACGTGATCATGGAGCGTACGCCGGTGACAAGGATCCGCTGAACCTGCTGTTCGCCCCCGAGTTCGTCGCGGCCATGGAAGACTGCCTGCCCGCATGGCGTCGCGTGGTCGCTCGCGCCGTTGAGCGCGGCATTCCAGCGCCGGTCTTCTCCTCGGCCCTGGCCTACTACGATGCACTGCGCCGCCCGCGCCTCAACGCCGCTCTCACTCAGGGTCTGCGCGACTACTTCGGCGCACACACCTACAAGCGCGTGGACGATCCCGAGAGCTCGTACCACGTCCTGTGGAGCGGCGATCGTTCCGAGGTCGTCTCCTGACGCGAGGCTGACACAGCCGACGACGCCGCGGGCCCCC
>NZ_AJXN01000142.1 GCF_000286355.1 Kocuria atrinae C3-8
GCGTGTCGCGGCGGCCTGACGTGGCGACGGAGCATGGCGCGCGGCGGCGCGGTGATGACCGGGGCGTTTTCGCTCCAGTGGTCGTCCTCGGTGGAGGCTCCACCCTTGGAGGAACCCCCGGTCCACACTTCACGTTGAGGACGTTGACCGGGGCGGGGCCGCTCGCCGGGTGCGAGATCGCCTTCGGCTATTTCATCCACTTGTTGTTCGTTCATCGGGTGGCCTCCTCAGGCGTTGCACTCGAGACCGTCTGCGATGTCTTGGTGGGGGCAACGGACAGGATGGGGTGATCGTGTTTCGCGACTGGCGGTCCGGGAATGACCTGGGCGTTGATGACATGGTCGCCAGGCTCCAGATGTCGGATGGGGTTACCGCCCCAGTTGCCGTTGGCCGGCACCGTTTCCTGGCGCATGACCAAGGACCCGGGACCCACCGTGGAGTTTTCTTCGATCGTGGCGCCCGGCAGCACAAAGCTGTTGGGGCCCAACGTGGAACCGCGACGCATCGTGACCGGTTCCAGACGCATGATGCGGTCGTGGAACAGGTGGGTCTGGAGCACGGTGCCGCGATTGACGGACACGCCCTCTTCCAAGGTGACCAGGTCGAACTCGGGCAGCCACCAGGTTTCGCACCACACGCCGCGTTCCACACGAGCACCCATGAGGCGGGTCCACGCATTGAACAGCGGGGAGCCCACACTGAGGCGAATCAGGGACGGCACTGCGAGGGACTCGGAGAAGACATCCGCCAACTCGTTACGCCACACGAACGAGCTGAACAGCGGGCGCTCGCCGGTGCGGAAACGGCCCATGAGGGCCCACTTGACGATCACGGGGACCAAGCACGCCAACGTACTGGCGGCCAGCAGGACCGCGCCGGACCACAAGGCGGTGTAGAGCAACCCCTGCATTCCCATCCCGTGGGCCATGTAGATGCTGGTCAGCGCGTACACGATCATCAGGTCGATCCATGCGGAGACCATGGCCGGGACCATGCGGAACGCTTCCACGAATCCGCGTGCTGCCTGGAGACGGCGGGGCGGGCGGAAGGTTGCAGACTCGTCGGCTTCGGTGTGAGCGCGGGCAATGGGCTGCGCACGGCGGCCGAGCCACGAGGAACCGACCGGCGCTTTGTGAGGCGCGGAGCTGAGCACAGCTACTAGTGCGTCCTCGGGGAGGTCGCGGTCCGGTCCCACGATCGCGGAGTTGCCCACGAACGTACGCTCGCCGATCACGGACGTCCCCAAATGTACCCATCCGAAGCCGGAACGGTGCGAGGCCACGAGTGAGTGATCCGCCAGGAACGCACCGTCCTTGAGCGAGGTCAGGTGCGGAATGGTCTCAGCGGTGGAGATCTCCACTGATTGACCAACGCGAGCACCCAGCAGGCGGAGGAACAACGGAGTCACACAGGACGCGTAGATCGGGTAGGTGGAGATCAGCGTGCGCTGCATCAAGGTCTCCGTGAACACGTGGCCCAACCGACCGGGCCGTTCTGCGGGAAGTATCCCGGAGTGATCATGCCCGCGACCAGGCGCACGCATCCCACCACGAGCAACAACCACACGGCGGCAGTGATGATGACGAACAGCGGCACCCACAGGGCCAGGATCGGGATGACCAATTCGTAGAACTGAATGCCGATGACCTGCGGAAGGATCAGCAATGCGCCCGGAATGATCGCCAGGATCGGCAGCAGACCGATGATGGCCACCCCACCCGTGTAAGCCAGGTGGGATTTGATCTTGCCCCAGGTGGCAGTCCGGCCACGGCGTCCGGAGCGACGTCCGGCCAGGTCTGCGCGGAGGCTCCGCGGTGGTACATGGGCGAGCCGCCCCACAATTCGCCGTCGGGAACGGTGCCGGTCACGTGTGAGCCGGGCAGGACTTCCGCTGCCACGCCCACGCGGGCACCGGGATCGACGAGCGTGCGAGTGCCAACGCGTGAATTCGCGCCGATGTCGATGGCTCCCACGTGGAAGGTGTCGCCGTCGAGCCAGTAGCCGGCGAGGTCAGCCTCGAACTCAACGGTGGCACCTTCGCCGATCGAGACCAGACCGGTCACGGGCGGCATGTGGTGCAGGTGGGCGTCGCGGCCCACCTTGTTACCAAAGAGACGGTGGAGAGTGCGGGCCATGGGTGTGCCCAGCAGGACCTCGTACTTGTTGAACACGACAATGCGCTCGGCAGCCCACACGCGCAGGTGATTCCACTTGCCGCGTGGATAGTGACCGGGTTTGAGCCCGGCGGTCAGCAGTCGCACGAAGGCAGCACCCACGAGCACGCGACCGGGCAGTGAGAACATCACGAGCCAGCCGATGATGAGCGGCACCAGCGGGGGAGTGGGCACCCAACCGGCACCCACGATCACCGCGAGGATCCACACGACGATGAGCGAACCCACTACGTAGCGCAGCCCGTTGGCCACGCACAGCGCGGCCAGGAACGCGCCCTGTACCCAACCGGTCCAGGTGGGCAGCGGTGCGGGTTCGCGCTTGGAGTCCTGCGATGCCTCGAGGGTCTCCAGGTAGTTGGCCATGCCGCGCAGGGTCGGGTCGGCATAGATCCGGGCGATCTCGGTGTCCGGGTGGGACTGGCGCAGGGCCGAGACCAACCGGGCCACACCCACGGAGCTACCGCCCATCGCGAAGAAATCGCTCTCCGCGGTGAAGGGGAGCGGACCGAGCTGATCCGCCCACAGCTCCGCGAGCCATTCGAGGTCATGGTCCAGCGAGGGCTTCTGATCGAGACCGTCGGTCGGCATGGGCCAGGGCAGAGCCTTGCGGTCCACCTTGCCCGAGGTCTTCAATGGCAGCTCATCCATGAGGCACAGGGCGGGCACCATCTGGCCCGGCAGCCTCTCCGAGAGCCACGCTCGCACGGCTACAAGGTCAACAGAGCCTTCGAAATCGGGCACCAGGTATCCGGCAATGATGTTGTCGCCACCGGGCGTGGGGTGCACGGCGCACGCGCCCACGCGAACGCCGGGAACGGAGCTCATGTAGTCGTCGATCTCGCCGAGTTCCATGCGGCGGCCGGAGATCTTAACCTGATCGTCGACGCGACCGGCAAAGACGAGGCCTTCCTGGTCCGCCTTGACCATGTCTCCGGTGCGGTAGGCGCGTTCCCAACCTAGGGAGGGCAGCGACGCGTACTTCTCGGCGTCCTTGGCGGGGTCCAGATAGCGACCAAGGCCGACGCCGCCGATGATCAGTTCGCCTGTTTCGCCCCAGGCCACTGGCTGGCCTTCGGTGTCGACCACGGCCAGTTGCCATCCGGGAACGGGGAGACCGATCCGGATAGGTGCCTCACCGGTGAGGATTGCGCCGGAGCCAATCACGGTCGCCTCGGTGGGGCCGTAGGTGTTCCAGACCTCGCGTCCGGGACGGACCAGGCGCTGGGTGAGTTCCAGCGGGCATGCTTCGCCGCCGAAAATCAAGAGTCGTACGGTGTCCAGGGCTTCGCTGGGCCACAGCGATGCCAGCGTGGGCACGGTGGAGACAGCGGTGATGCGGTGGTTGATGATCCACCGGCCAAGATCAGGACCGGACCGAACGACGTCGCGCGGGGCCGGTACCAGCGTGGCGCCGTAACGCCAAGCCAGCCACATCTCTTCGCAGGACGCGTCGAAGGCGACCGAAAGGCCGGCCATGACGCGGTCGCCCGGGCCCATGGGGCGCTTCTGCAGGTACATCTTGGCCTCTGCATCGACCAGTGCCGCAGCGGAACGATGGGTGATCGCTACGCCCTTGGGTTTACCGGTGGAGCCGGAGGTGAAAATAATCCAGGCATCGTCCTGGGTGCGGGGCGGTTCGGTGTCCCCGGTGGTCTCAATGCTCTCCACACGGGTCAGCTCAAGGTCACGGCCGAAGATCGCGGCCACGCCGGCTTCTTCCCACACCGTGTTGGCGCGCTCATCCGGGTCGTCCCAATCGACCGGTACATATGCGGCACCCGCGAACAGCGTGGCGAGAATGGCAACGTACAGGTCGGCGCCACCGGAAGGCACGCGGATACCCACGCGGTCTCCACGACCCACGCCGATGTCCCACAGGCGCTGCACATGTGTTTCGATACGAGCTTCAAGCTCGCCGTAGGGCACGCGCTCCTGCTCGTCTTCCAGAGCAATGGCATCCGGGTACTGGGCAACGGTGTCCAGAACGATGTCCACGAATGTGCGCGGCTCAGGTGGTGTCTCAACGGGGTAAACAGCCCGGTCAGACGCTATATCTAGTATTTTTTCAGAATTTTGAGACGCATCTTTTTTTAGAAGACGTTCCATTGAAAAGCTCCCCCAAATAGAGAACCTTGTAACGCAAGGGGAGCGAAGGCTGCGCACTGGAAAAGGTGGCAGCCTAGTGTCATGAAGTTGCCCGATCAGGTCCCCCGACCGTACGGGCGGCGCGTCATGCTGTCGCGCGTGGTGGATCTCCAGCATCCCCCTGCTGGTTCATTTGTGCCTTAAACGTAACTGCCTTAATCAAGGATTTGCAATCGGAATACCTAACGATTTGATTAAGCTCCGGGTGACAGTTGAGGACTATTTCCGTTCTTACAGGTCACCAGAGAAATTACTAGTGAGTATTTTTGACGTGGGAGAACTATGAGCCTGCTCACAAGAGAACGCAGTTTGTCCTTCCGTTTGCGTGAGGGTGAACGCGTGGTGGTTGAGAAGTTTGGGCCGCTTCACCGACCGGAAACACTCCTGGAGTGGGGGTCGATCACGAAGACCGTCACTGCGACGCTCGCCCATCTACTAGCGGATCAGGGTGTCGTGGATCTGAGCGCTCCAGTCACTCGATATCTTCCTGACGCTCGCCTCCCACAGTGGGTGAGCGTGGAGTCTCTCATCACTCACACATCGGGGCTCCCGAGCATGCCCTCGGATCTAAGGCTGAGGGATGGCGAGTGGCGAGATCCCTTCGCGAAGTACACACCCGCCTACTTCGATGAGGTCACAGTGCCCCGGTTGTCCTTGGAGCACACCGGACGCATAGGAACCCGTGCCTACTCCAACCTGGGGTACGCCGTGCTTACCCGCTTGCTCGAGCGAGCCGCGGGCGAGGCTGGTGGGATTTGGTTCGCAAGCACGTACTGGCCCCGTATGGAGTGACGGATGTGGCTACCACTGCCGATAGGTCCGACCGCGTTCCGGTACTTCATAACTGGGCGGGCCAGGTTCGAAGTACGTGGGTCGACACCGGACCGTTCATAGGTGCCGGAGGCATTCTGAGTACTTTCGACGAGCTGGAGAAGTACATGCTTGCTGCGCGGCGTCGGCACTTGCCTGGCGGCAGACCACCCGGGTGGGAGAAGTCGCCCACCCTGTGGTGGCACAACGGGCACAACCGTGATCAAGGGGCCTTCGTGGGGGTGGATGACGCGGCACAGCGCGTGATCACGGTGCACACCCTTGGTTATCGCGTGGGCACCGCGGACAAGGTGGCGACTCGACTGGAACGCCGGTTTCCCGTCTAGAGCAATGGATAGGGCGGGACGATTCCCCGTTGTCTTCGATGTGGTCCCGAGTTCACCTAGGGGATGCCCTCGTTTCCTAAACTGCAGCAGATTACCGACGCGGATGAGTGAGGGTTTGCTGCATGGGCTCGACGAGTCACGAACGATTCGAGGATGCCACGCTGCCCCGGGAGGTGGAGCGAGCGGAAGGAGAGCCTGAGAAACCGGGTGAGCTTGCTGGCGGCGTCGAAAATCCTGGCCCGGGTGGTGGCGTGGATGGGCAGGATCTGTCGACGGACGAAGTGCTCCGGACAGACGGCAAAAACCCCTCCGAACTGCAACAACCCGATGAGACACCAACGCCCGTCAATGCACCCGCCCATTCGGTGCACGTGCCGCGCTTTCTCGCAATTACCGTGGGCATCGCTGGCTTGCTGATCTTGCTTGCCGGACTGCAGGGCGCGCAGGACATCGTGGCGCCGATTTTTCTGGGACTGAACCTGTTGATTGTGGTGTATCCGCTGCAGCGGTGGCTGTCCCGGCGAATGCCCCGCTATGCAGCCGCCGCACTAGCGCTCATCGTGGTGCTCGGCGTGCTGGTCCTGTTCGTGGCAATGGGTGCGTGGTCCGTCGCCGAGTTGGTCAACGAGCTGCCCCATTATCAGGACGAATTTTCGCGACTGGTCGACGAGTCCATCGGGGCGTTGGCCGCCCTCGGGATTTCGACGGACATGGTCGAGTCGAGCCTCCAGGGGGTGACCGCAGGCAACATCATGAGTCTGGTGACACCGATCCTGAGTAATGTCTCAGCGATCATGGGGCTGCTTGCCACGCTGGTCATGGGGGTGTTCTTCCTGAGTATGGACTCGGCCACCACGGGACGCAGACTGACTCGGCTGGCCGAAGACCGTCCGCATGTCGCCGGAGCATGGTCGATTTCGCCCAGGGTGTGCGCCGCTACTGGGTGGTGACCACGGTCTTCGGTCTGATCGTTGCGCTCCTGGACGTGCTGGCGCTGCAGATCATTGGTGTGCAGCTGATCTGGGTCTGGGGGATTCTGGCGTTCATCACCAACTACATTCCGAACATCGGCCTGGTGCTCGGCATGATTCCGCCGGCCATCCTGGCCCTACTGGACGACGGCTGGGTCGCGATGCTCGCCGTGGTTGCCGCCTACAGCGTGCTGAACTTCACCGTGCAGTCGGTGATCCAGCCCAAGTTCACGGGCGAGTCCGTGGGGGTCACGCCCACCATGTCCTTCTTGTCGCTGATGTTCTGGTACATGATTCTGGGCTGGCTTGGCGCGCTAGTCGCATTGCCGGCGACACTTTTCCTCAAAGCGCTCCTGGTTGACGCAGACCCCAGCGCCCGTTGGATCAACGCCCTGATTTCGTCCCGGAAGAAGGACTACATGCCGCAGGGCATGGCAACCTCGGGTTCCGCGCATTCCAATAACGGCCAGACCGCGGTGAGCAACGATCCCGTCAGATAGAAGGCATAAGGTCCGCCGCGACTGCAGAAACGCTCGCCGCGATGGCCTCGGTCAGCTGGTCGATCGACAGTTCCGATGACGACGCCGCCGCGCCCGGGTCAGTCTCTTGGCCCACCGTGGCGGTTCCTCGCGTTCGTACCGCGGGTACGTGAATGAACGCCCCGGGCAAATCGGTCTCACTGAGCAGAGCGCGGTAGACCGCGTTGCAGAGAAAGGCGCCGGCGTCATCGGAGATCGCTGCGGGGACGTTCACCGACCTGATCGCCTTGATCAAAGACTCGGGGTCGATGCGCGACTCGAGCCATTCGGGACCGTCGTCGAGCGGGGAAGGCGGCCGCGCGGCGTCGTCGTTATCGGGAATCCTGCCGTGACCGAGGTTCCTGGCGCGTCGCTCGGGCGTCACGACGGCGCGGCCACCGGCCTCACCCAGGGCGACGACGGCGTGCGGCTGGTGAGTTTCGATCGCCTCCAGGAGTGTGGGCACCGAGCCAGCCCAGGTGACGGGGAGGATCGCAGTGACGACACCGAATCCGGGACCCCAATCGAGCTTGCGCAATCGCTCGACCACCATGCCACTGGAGTTTTCGGTGTCTTGGCCGAAGGGCTCGAACCCGGTCACGAGGATTTTCATGGGTCCACGGTAACGGCGGGCGCGTGGTCCTCGAGTGTTGACGACACACCAGCAAGCCTGCACCAATGTGTTAGGCACCTCACAGGTGTTTAGACTATGGGGGATTGCGTAAGCCGCTCGATCCAGCGGCCCGGCACATCTTCCCCATTAGACACACGACAGCCGGGACAGCGCCGTTCGTGCGAACCAGGTCCCTGCAGAAGGGCTTGCTGACATGAACTCCATAGTTCTGACACTGATCGGCTTAGCCATCATCCTTGCCGGGTACCTTTTGTACTCCAAGTTCATCGGCGGAAAGCTCTACCGCCTCAACGACGCCAACGTCACCCCCGCCCATGAGTTCCAGGACGGCGTGGACTTCGTCCCGACCAATAAGTACGTGTTGTGGGGCCACCACTTCACGTCCGTGGCCGGTGCGGCACCCATTGTCGGGCCGGCCGTGGCCGTGATCTGGGGTTGGGCTCCGGCCTTCCTGTGGGTCACGCTCGGTACCGTGTTCTTCGCGGGCATGCATGACCTAGGCGCACTGTGGGCCTCCATCCGGAACAAGGGACAGTCAATCGGCACGCTGTCCGGGCGCTACATCGGTAACCGCGGTCGCAATTTGTTCCTGGTCGTGATCTTCCTGTTGCTCCTGATGGTCAACGCGGCCTTCGCCACGGTGATCTCCAACTTGCTGGTCAGCCAGCCGACCTCCGTGATCCCGGTATGGGGCGCGATTGTCGTGGCCCTGCTCATCGGGCAGGCGATCTACAAGTTGAAGTGGAACCTGGTGCTCGTCTCCATCGTGGGCGTCGTGGCGCTGTACGCACTGATCCTGGTGGGCGATCGTTTCCCCATCTCGCTACCGGACACCATCATGGGCATGTCCGCCGGGGCGTTCTGGGTCCTGATCCTCTTCGTTTATGCGGGCATCGCCTCCATGCTGCCGGTATGGATGCTGCTGCAGCCGCGTGACTACATCAACGGCCTGCAGCTGTTCATCGGTCTGGGCCTGCTCTACGGCGCGATCCTGTTGTCCAACCCCACGATCGTGGCACCGGCCTACAACAACAACCTTCCGCCGGACACCCCGAGCATCGTTCCGCTGCTGTTCGTGACCATCGCATGTGGTGCCATCTCCGGTTTCCACGGCATGGTCGCCTCGGGTACGTCCTCCAAGCAGTTGGACAAGGAAACCGACGCTCGCTTCGTCGGCTACTTCGGCGCGGTGGGCGAGGGCTTGCTGGCGCTCGGTACGATCATCGCTGTCACCGCGGGCTTCGAATCGCTCGCGAGCTGGGAGGAGACCTACTCCGCGTTCAACCAGGGCGGCGTCGTCGCTTCGTGGATGCGGGCGGATCCATCCTGAACAACGGAATTGGGCTTCCCGAGTCCCTGTCGGCCACGGTTCTCGCGACCATGGCGGTGCTGTTCGCGGCAACCACCATGGACACCGGCGTGCGATTGCAGCGCTACGTGGTCGAGGAAATCGGCGGCCTCATGAAGTTCAAGGTCAACACCGTGGTCGCCACCATCATCGTGCTGGTCTGCGGCATGGGCCTGGCGTTCGGCGCGGACATCACCGGCTCCGGCGCCGGCGGCATGGTCATCTGGCCGCTGTTCGGTACCACCAACCAGCTGATGGCCGCGCTCACTCTGGCCATCATCACGGTCATGCTCGTACGCCTGCGCCGCACCATCCTGCCCGTGGTGATCCCCTTGGTGTTCGTGCTGATCATGACCGTGTACGCGCTCATCGTGCAACTGGGCCAGTTCTATGCGGCCGGCAACTGGCTGCTCGTGGTGCTGGACGTGATCATCCTGGTCGCCGCGATCTGGGTGATCTTCGAGGCCGCCATGGCCATCGGCAAGGCCCGAAAGGAAGGTCCGGATCTCACGGACGATCCCCAGTTGGCTGAGGAGCCCGCGGGTGCAGAACGCCGATAACCCGCACGACGCCGCCCGCCCCGGTTCCGTTCCTGCCTCTCGTGAGCAGGAGCGGCCGGGGCGGTCCCGGTTGTTCGAACTGGGCCGCCGGTTTTCGGCGGGGCTGCAGGACTTTTACGCGGCCCCATATCGACGCTCGTTCCAACGCGCCAAGCGCGATCAGGACGACCTGTTCATGATGCTCGTGCTCTCCGAAGCGCTCGGGCTGCCCAATCCCGCGAGCTACTACACCTTGGAGCTGCTCCCCGTGGTCTATGAAAACTTCCATGAATGGCACACGCGCATGGGCATGGAACGCTCGCCCCTGAATGAGATCTCATGCTGCTGAATCTCGCACAATCACGCCGCGCCTTGTTCTTCGGTGGCAAAGGTGGGGTGGGTAAGACGTCCGTGGCCTCGACGACGGCGCTTGCGGCCGCCCGCGCCGGCCGTCGAGTTCTGATCGTGTCTACCGACCCGGCGCACAACCTGGGGCATCTCTGGCAACGGTCCATTGGTTCGGACATCGTGGAGCTGCGGGAGAATCTCTACGGGACGGAGATTGATCCGGATGCCGCCGTTGAGGAACACCTGGCTGCCGTGGGGGAGACCCTTTACTCGGTGATGCCGGAGAACCTGCGGGGGGAGGTGTCTCGTCATCTGGAGCTGTCCCGGCAGGCCCCGGGAACACATGAGGCCGCGATCCTGGAACGGATCGCGGACCTTCTGGTCCTTGGACTGCGCGATTTCGACTTGGTGGTGTTCGATACGGCCCCGTCAGGGCACACAGCGCGGTTGATGGCGCTGCCGGAGATCATGAACTCCTGGGTCGAGGGGTTGCTGCGGAACCGGCAGAAGTCGGAGAAGTTCGCCGCGGCCGTGCGTGGACTGGAACACGACGCCAACCGGGAACACCTGGTGGAGAGCCGAGGCCAGGATCCGTTGATTGAGCGGGACCTGCGGATCCGCAGGATCCTGTTGCGGCGGCAGTCTCGTTTCGAGACGCTGCGGGACACTCTGCGCGATTCATCTTTGGTGTCGTTCGTCATCGTGTTGAACGCTGAACGGATGCCGGTGCTGGAATCAGCACAGTTGTATGAGCAGCTCGTCGCTTCCGGCGTGGATGTCGGTGGCCTAGTGGTGAACCGGCGCTCGCCGTCTGACGCGGGATCGTTCCTGGCCGAACGGCGCGCTCTGGAGGATTCCACGTTGGAATTGATGCCGTCCACGTTGACGGGATTGCCCATGGACGAGCTGCCGTTGCTGCCCGGAGAGCTCTCTGGGGAGGAAGCTCTGGGTCGGTTTGCGGATCTCATGACCTGAGGTGGTGTTGGGTCGTGAGGCTCCGGGCCGTGTCATTCGGGCTCAGTAGCTGTCGCTGAGCCGCATCCACGAGTAGGTCGGTTCCTGTGGCGTGCCAGCCGGGGAGTTTTCCCAATCCTCTTGGCGGCCGTACGGGGTCAGGTCGAGCAGGTCGAAGACTTGCATGAACGTTTCTTCCCCGCGCCCCTGGGTGGACCAGGTGTGGAAGACTCGGTCACCCTTCCGGAGAAATACGCTGACGGCTTGTCGCTCTTCGCCGTCGACGGTGGCCCCGAAATCAAGGTTGAACTGATCTCCAACGGTCGAAT
Organism: Kocuria atrinae C3-8; assembly: GCF_000286355.1. GTDB lineage: Bacteria > Actinomycetota > Actinomycetes > Actinomycetales > Micrococcaceae > Kocuria > Kocuria atrinae_A. The sequence goes on from NZ_AJXN01000142.1 coordinate 11,118, forward strand.
ACCACGGGAGGTTCCACCCCATGCGGTCGCGGAAGGTCAACAGCCGATCGAGGGGAGCGCGAGAGGTAAGGACGAACGAGGTTCGACGCGCGTGAAGGTGGGACAAGGGGCCGATGTGCTCGGCCATCATCGAACAGCCGTCACACCATTCCTTCCAATCCGGACCGAACATGAAGTGCTGCACGATGAGTTGAGGGCGTCCGTCGAAGAGGTCAAGCAGGGTGACAGTGCCTTCCGGTCCTTCGAAGGCGTAGTCGGACCTGACCTCGACCATCGGCATTCGCCGACGAGCCGCGCTGATCGAGTCCTTCATACGGGTGAGAGCTTTTTCTTGCTGAAGCAAGACGGCACGGGCATCGTTCCAGGTATCGCGGTCGACGATCGGAGGCCAGTTCTGGTCGGTAGTCATTGGTCGGACCCTTCATTCAGGTTGAGCTAACTGCGCAGGATCTTCTCCATTGCTTTGCCCTTGGCGAGCTCATCGATGAGCTTGTCCAAGTAACGGATTTCCTGCATGAGGGGTTCTTCAACATCTTCAACTCGTACACCGCAGACTACGCCTTTGATGAGAGCGCGGTTAGTGTTCATGGCCGGGGCTTCGGCGAAGAAGGTCTGGAAATCGACGTCGTTGCCGAGCTGGGTCTGGAGCTGCTCGGGGGAGTAGCCGGTGAGCCAGCAGATGATCTGGTCGACGTCTGCCTTAGTGCGGTTCTTGCGCTCCGCCTTGGTGACGTAGTGCGGGTACACGCTGGCGAAGCTGGTGGTGTAGATGCGGTGCTGGGCCATGAGGTCCTCTGCGATTGAAGCGGCTGGATCGCTCCGAGTTTAGATGGACATCAGCACCGGGAATGCTGACGGATCTCCGCGGTGGAATAGAGCTTCGTAGGCTTCGAGCACTTCATCGGACATTAGTCCGAGCATGGCGAGCGTCGCGCGAGCGAACTGAACCGGAGATTGCGGGCCGGCCGTTACGAGTCCATCTGCTGCGACGGCTCGTTGATCAAGATAGTGATCACCGCCCTTGTAGCCGGTGGCTTCGAGAGCTTCCTTTGCGGCTGCAGTGTGAGGACGGTTGTCGAGCAGGCCAGCACGAGCCAATGCCTCCGTTGCCCCGCAGATTGCGGCAACGGGGACGCCAGCGTTCAGGAACTGTTTTGCAGATTCAACAAACGTTTCCTCTCTCCCCGGTTGCATCCCACTCCGCCGGGCATGATCAAGAGGTCACTCTTGGTTGGGTCTAGGTCAGCGATCGTGATGTCGGGCAGCCATCTCAGTCCACCCATGGTCGAGACAGGCTGATCCGATGCCGCAACGCTGACCACCTTCCATGGTTCTTCGATGAATCGGCCCGTGTTGAGCTCAGCCAGCAGGTGACCGGCTTTCCAATCGGCAACCTGGTCGATGAGCAGTACGTGAGCGGTGCGTGTCATGAATGAACGGTGACCCCATGGCTGCCCATTGTCAATGGGTCCGTTCGCGGCCTTGGACCTAGATGGTGAGGGTGCGCTGGAGTAGGAATTAGTCCTACTCAGATCTGGAGGTCGATTATGCGCACAACGAGACAACTGAGCATCACGCTGCCAAATGAGATGGCGGACGCGTTGAGGGATCGTGTGAATTCAGGGGCATACGCGAGCGAAAGTGAAGTCATTCGGGATGGTCTTCGCGCCCTCTTCGCCCGAGACCAGGCAGTCGAAGAATGGCTGCGTAACGAAGTGGCAGAAACTTACGATGCGCTCCACTCAAACCCCGAGGATGTCTTGACTCCTGATGAGGTTCGAGCTCATCTTTCAGCGAAGCGAACCCCAGGAGTATGAAGGAACACCGCGTCGTATTCCGGCACGAAGCTGTGGCCCAACTGTCGGATTTGCACCGCTACATCGGCGAGGCTGGTTCACCAGAAAATGCCACTCGTTTTGTGGACGCGATAGTCAACTATTGCGAGGGGCTAGCTAATTTTCCCCGCCGTGGGACAGCGCGTGACGATATTCGACCGGGTTTGAGGACCGTGGGTTTCAGGAAACGGGTTGTGATCGCATTTGCGGTCCTGAACGACACAGCCGACGCAGCGCAGTGATCCCATCAGTGAATCCCCACCCTCAGACACAACAAAAGGGCCCCGGAACCATAAAGTTCCAAGACCCTTCTGTCATCCATCTACCGACTCATCTGTCAACGATGACCCGACTCAGGACAAAAGTGGAGGTAGCGCGACAGTGCTCGAACCTTGCCCCGCCCCTGCAACGGGTCATAGCCACGCACCGGATGATCCGGCGTCGGCCCAGGCCAGCGGCGATTTCGCGGGAGTTCTCGCAGCGTCTGCCGTGCCGGTGCCGCGTCTCACGGAGGCGATGCTGGACGAGGCAGAGCGCCGTTACAGGGCAGGTGAGATCCTGCGGCTGATCGCGGGCGATCTGGGGGTAAGTCGTCAGCGGCTCGGTGAGCGTCTGCGGGACCGAGGGGGTACGACTGCGTGGTGAGCAGCCGTCACCGGAGCAGGTGCTGGAGATGTGCCGCAGGTACGAGCAGGGCGAGTCGCTGGCCCGGGTCGGCGCCAAGGTGGGCTTCAACGCGAGCACAGTTCGCACGTATCTCCTCCGTGCAGGTGTCGCGCTCCGCGATCCTCACGGCCGGGAGCGGTAGAGGAAAAACAGAAGAAACCGATCTGGATCCGCAAAGAGGAAGGAAGGTTCGCCCGTTGCTCTCCGAGTTACGTAACCTCGAATACTGCACAGCACGCTGAGCTCTCTGCTAGTTCCGCACACGCTCCTGGGCGCGTTCGCGCGCCTGCTGGCGAAGTCTGGCCCGAACCTCGTCATGAATGGTAGTCGAGACTTCCGCAGCCGTTTCGACAGAAACGACGAGGGCGTAGCGTACGTTCTTCTTCTTGGGAAGATGCTGGGCATCGTCCATGCAGTCGACGTGTATCGGGAACGCGTCGCCGTCTCCGAAGGTCATCGCTCGTGAACCTTGGACGAGTTCGTGTTGGAGGCTTCCACGCCTCACAGTGAAGTGCTCCCCTTCTATCCGATCTCCTGCCGCGAGCTTCGTGTCCGGGGTGTCGAAGTAGACCTTCGCTCCGCGGTAGCGCGTGAGCTGTCCCACCGTAGGTACCGCGTACGCGAGCGTGATGGTGAAGCGATGCCACGCCGCTCGTGATCGGAGCGATGGCGGGAGCGGAAGCTCGTACGTGTGTCGTTGGTCTCCGCCAATGCGGCCGCCGGCAATAAGCACAGCACGATTGGTGGCGGCTGCTCCGAGACGGGCGGTATCGAGTCTGCCGTATCCGAGCATCGCTGAGAGCTTACGGCGAGCATCCTGCCCAGGGATACCGAGATCTCGGCGAAATCGAGCTTCCCATTCCCCCCAACTGCTCGCGTGTGTGAGAAGAGCTCGTACCAAGAGTGGATGATACTCCGGGTCTGGCAGGGGCGAGTCTACTTTTCCGTCAAGGCCAGCTTCAAGGATGTCGAACAGACGGCTCGCTTCACGCGTGACCAGTGCCGTGGCATTGCTAGTGCCAAAGGTGAAGACCGTGCGATTCGTTGCTCCACCCCTTCCAGGTGCCGCAACTTGAAGTCCGGGTCCGGTCAGAGCGGTCTGGGCTAGTTCGAGGTCCACCTTGTCCTGGCCAGGCACGATGACGGGTCGGACGTAGAGCGCCCGCCCACCGATGTGGTGGAGGTCAGGTTTGATAGAACGATCAACGCCAGGCCCCGTTGCCCCGTAGTAGGCCGGTGCTCCTGGATTGGTGATGTCCCATACCGCGTCGGAGGTCTCTGTGTCGCCTAGCCCGTCGTCGTGGGTGGCGCCGATGGTTAGAGCATTGAGTGCATCGCCAGGAGGCAGGATTCCTTTGAGGATGCTCTTCTCGTGGACCGCCCGGGTCGCCGCGTGTCGCGCCGTCTCCACCGTGCTTGCCGAGGTCGCGGGAATCGTGATGGGGGCGGTGTGGTTGCCAGCGCTGACGATGAAGAGAAGGTTGTAGGTGTGCGCCAACCAATCCAGTAGTCGACCGACAGGACTCATCCGGCGGGCAAGGGCCCGTGCCTGAGCTCCGATCGATAGATTGACGATTCGGACGCTGGGAGCAGTGGCGTCCCGACCGCCTTCGCCCTCTTGGATGCGGCGAATCGCGCGGTGTAGCAGGTCGGGGAAGAGTCGCTCCGGATTGACCTGTTCATGGGTCGTGGACAGTTCGTGCGGCCTCATGATTGGTCGCACGTAAAGTGGACGATCTAGCGGCTCAGAAGGCACCGACAGATCGCCATGGATGATGAGTGATGCCATTGCAGTGCCGTGGTTACGGGCAGCATTTGAGTAGTTGTCGCCGAGGCCCTCTGGGTCATCGATCATGAGTCGGCCAGTCAACGCATCATGGTTCTGGAAGGGCATCCCATCCAAGAGTGCGACCCGCGGCAACCCTTCGACACGCTCGCCTGCGGGCAGCCGCACCTCCGCCACGGGGTCTGTGGCGGCCGGAGCAACAGTCATGGGTGTGAACGGGCTGACGAACATCACATCGTCGGTGGTGAGCAAACGGATTGCCGCGGCCCCATCAGTGAGCACCGTCCGCACCTGCTGGATCGGCAGCTCTGCAAGAAGAGCGTGATAGGTGATGTCGCCGATCTGTGAACGATCCAGGATACGACCACCACCCGCGGCGATAACCTGCTCCACGTGCGACTCGGCCGCTGCTCGTTGCGAGGAGTCCCGCCGATACCAAAGCTCCACCTCGACTCTTACGGTGCTGACCGACTGGCCAATCATGTCGAGGGTTTCTTGCCAACGCTCGCGAAGGCCGGTCTCTCGGATGCGGTCCTCGGGTCCCCATCGTCTGATCGAAGTCAGCTGATGGAACGCATCCTTGAACTTGCCGAGTCCATGCTCGAACTTAGCGGACGGGTCTGCTTGCCACAGCGCGAAGAGTCGCAGGAGTTCATCGATCGCTTTAGCACTCGACATCACCATGTATAGAGAGTGTTGTACGGGCTTGTCTGTGCGACCAGCCTCTCGTTCGGTCATGTGGAAGTCGTCGTCGGGATCGGTGCGATCCCCCAGGAGCTGGGACAAGAACTCGAATCCGTCGATCTTGTCGATTGCGTTCTGGAAGTCCTGTACGGTGCCCGCCAGATCGAACACGACGACCAACGCAGGATCTACTTCGTCCGGAGCGGTTTCGGCGAGGCGTGCTCGCTCGGCATCAAAGGCGGAAGTGAGCTCTCTGAACTGGGGAGAGAGCCGTGCGCTTTGGCGGCCCGTGCCTGGTTTAGAGAGGCGCGGCATGTCGCGCCGACGTTGCGAGGGCCGAGCATCAACGACTGGCGGTGCGAATGCCAGGAGCGGCCTAGGCTCCGCGGTCACCCGGTTGCCTGACCGCGCCGATGCTCAAGTCGCTCCTGGACTATCCGACGTAGATTGTTTTCCGGGAGCTCCAGAATTGCGCGACGACGAACATCGAGGGCGAACTCTTCCAACTCCGCGTAGCTCGCTCCAGCGAGCTTATCCGCCAGCGTGCGGGGGGCGAATCCAAGGTCGCCGCCAAGACGAGCAGCGAGTCGTTCAAGAAACTGCGTTGCTTGGGTGCGGCTGGGTGCGTCGAGTTCAGCACGAATCTGGAATCGACGCCATGCCGCGCGATCAAGCAGTTCGCTGTGGTTGGTAGCACCGATAAAGATTACATGCGCCGGGAGACGGTCGACTTGGAGCAGCAATGTGGAGACAACTCGTTTGATCTCTCCGGTCTCGTGCTCGTCAGACCGCTCCTTGGCGATGGTATCGAGCTCATCGAAGAATAGAACGCATCGACGAGTGCGAGCGAACTCGAAGGCATTGTCGAGCCTGGCGGCGGTCTCTCCGAGAAAGCTTGAAACGACGCCTTCATACCGAACGACGTAGAACGGAAGCATAAGCTCGGCGGCGATGGCCTCAGCGACGCTGGTCTTACCGTTGCCGGGAGGTCCGGACAGCAGAAGACGGTTACGTGGCTCGATCCCGTAACTACGCAGCAGTTCAGCACGCTTTTGCTCTTCAACGAGTTCCGTCAAGACTCGGTGCGGCACCTGCGCCAGCTCGATATCGCTCAGACGACGGCTCGGAACGATCTCCTGTACCAAGTCGCGGATGGCCGCCGAGTGGTCATCCCGCACGTGGCTCTGACCGGTCGTCGTGATAAGTTCCGAGAGGCGGTCGGCAACCAAGTGGTGCTGGTTGGCGCGTTCCTCAGCGATGACCGACTCGACCAGCACTCGGAAGCGGTCTCGATCACCCCGGCGCTCCGCTTCGACAAGGTCGAGGAGTAGGTCTGCTCGCGCCATGTCCTGCCTCCCCGATCTCGTTTCAGTATTTGTGGCTCTCAGTCTATCGTGGACGGCACTGAGGCTACCGATCCGCGCCGACATCGGGACGCGATGCGACCATGCCCACTTCGTCCTGCTTCGTGTTGGCTGCGGGAAGTGCGAACCTCCCACCTCCGAGCGCGAACCTGCGCGTACTCAGTCCTCCCGGGATGAGTCGCCGACGACTCGGGACTCGGCCTCGGCGCAGGTCTGCATGACGCCAAGCAGACGTCCCTCGCGCTGGCTCGTCGCGTGCTCGGTGACGACGTGGATCTCGACTCCGGCGTCGTGGAGTCGCTGCACGGTGGTGAGGTGGTCGGTGATCTTCGTGCCGAGTCGGGCGAGGTCGTTGACGATTACCGCGTCCACGCTGTCGCTCTGGGTGGCTTCGAGTAGGTCGGCGAGTCCGTTGCCGGTGCGGCCGATGTCGGTGAAGGTGTCGGTGATGGTCAGGCCGTGCTCGCGGGCGTACGTGCGGCAGGCTGCTTCCTGGCTCTCCAGCCAGGTCGGGTTCTGGGTCGCGCAGCGGCGGTAGGTCACTGCGGTCATGATGCTGCTCCTGCCATCACGGGGGCCGGCTCGTGCTCCACCTGCGCTGTACGGGCTGCTTTGCGGTGTTCGGCGTGGTCGTGCAGGCGGGCTCGGGCGAGGTGGATGAGGCTGATGGGTCCGAGCCAGAACATCTTCCAGGTGTTGTACGCGCACAGCAGCACGACGAGGTGGAGCCAGCCCCAGCCGGGGCCGGCCTGCCCGATGAAGTCCGTGAGGAGCTTGATGGCCAGGATGTAAGGGGCGGCGAGCAGCATCGCGGGCACGCCCCATTTGAGGCCGCGGCGGGTCATCACGGCGTCTCGGATCTGGTTCGTCGGAAGGAACCGGCGAACCGGGGAGACGGCTTCAGCGGTGCGCTTGCTCCGTCGCCAGTGGCGGCGGACCGGGGCTGGGGTGGGGAACATTGCGGGCCTCCATTCAACACGTCGAACGCTGTCGAGAAGCGGCGTGTTGGTGGTGGCCCCAGGAAGGGGCGGCCCCGAAGAGCCCTACAGATGGGAAGCTCCGCTTCACCTTCCACGATACGCCGGACCTCCGACAAGCGGAAGGCCTCGCGGTTGCCGTACTGCGGTGCACCTGATCGGTAGTGCCCGCGAGAAGTGGAAGGACACCCGATCATGGCTTCACTGGCCGATTACGCCTCCGATGAGCGCACCGCCCGCGTCATGCTGTCGATCGTCGCCGAACCGGCGGATGCGCGGATCGGACGGTTGCTCGCCCGGGTCGGTGGCGTCGAGACGATCCGCCTGCTCGACACCGATGGGCCGATGCCCGAGCTGCGGCGCGAGGAAGCCGAGGTACTCCGGCACCGGGTACGGCTTGCCTCCGACGGTGCGGACTTCGATGAGCTGATGCCGCGCCTGCTCGATGGCAGGTACGCGCCCCTGATCCCCGGCGACCGGGATTGGCCTGCCGGCCTGGCCGATCTGGGCGAGCGTGCCCCGTACCTGTTATGGGCTGAAGGTGCGACCTCGCTGCTGTCGCGTCCGGTCTCTGATCTGGTCACGATCACCGGTTCCCGCGCCTCGACCTCCTACGGCAACCTCGTGGCCGGGGAGATCGCGGCAGGTCTCGCCGAGGAAGACAAGGTGATCGTCGCCGGTGGAGCGTATGGAATCGAGGCAGCGACGCACCGCACCACGCTGAGCACGGGTGGAAGCACGATCGCGGTACTGGCCGGCGGGATCGACCTGAAATACCCGCGCGGCAACGCTGAGCTGTTGGACACGATCCGCGCTATCGGGGCGGTGGTCTCGGAGCAGCCGCCCGGTGCCGTACCGACGCGCTCCCGGTTCCTTGCCCGTTCCCGGGTGCTCGCGGCCTTGTCCTCGGCGACGATCGTGCCCGAGGCTGGGGCGCGCTCGGGAG
>NZ_AJXN01000143.1 GCF_000286355.1 Kocuria atrinae C3-8
ATGCTCATCTGTGAAGGGCCTTGAAAGCGGATGCCGTCGCGCTGGACGATGCGGGTGGTCGCAGCGGTGAGCAGCAGCAGGTCGAGATCCTCGCCCCGGGCCGGGGTGCGCGGGATCCACCCGGCCCCGATCCAGCGGGCGGCGGGGGCCTGTCCGGTCTCGGAGTGCACCCGGGCGTGGTAGTCCTCGATCAGGTAGCGCTGGACCACTGCGTCGAGCTGCTCCAGGCTCAGGGCAGGTGGTGAGGTGGGGGTGCCGCCGGTGCCGTGCGGGATGTGCCCGGGCAGGTGCGGGAGCACCTCGGTGGTGATCGTGCCGTAGAAGCGTTCGATCTTGCCCCTCCCTGCGGGACCCCGACGCGGGAGTGGATGAGCCGGATGTGGGTGTCCAGGCAGACCCGGTCCAGCCGGGTGCTGGTGAAGTCGGCCCCGTGGTCGCTGTAGAGCACCTCGGGCAACCCCTGGACCGGCCACCGCGGGTCGGGCTTGGCTCGCACGGCCTGGTGCAGGGCCAGGGCGGTCTGCTCGGCATTCGGGGCGCCGGTGAAGACGGTGTAGCCGGCGACCGCGCGGGAGTAGTCGTCGAGGATCACGCTCAGCCACGGCCGCACCGGGCGCCCCCGGTTGTCGAGGATCGCCACGTCGAGCAGGGTGTGGTCGGCCTGCCACTGCTCATTGGGCCTCACCGCCGACCGGCGGTGCACCAGCTCGTATCGGTCCCGGTAGGCGGTGTCTCCCTCCAGGGCCAGGGTGCGCAGCCCGGGGTCGATCGCGGCGATCACGCTGCGCACGCTCGAGTAGCTCGGGGGTGCCCAGCCGCGCTCCGGGGCCAGATCGCACACCCGGCGGTGGATGAACCTGGTCGTCGGCGCCGGGCGGCGCAGCGCCAGGCCTCGATCACCGCGATCAGCTCCGCAGGCAGCCGGCGTTGGCCGCGGTCGCTGCGGGCCTTGCGCTGCAAGCCGGCCGCGGAGGAGTCCGCCCGGTATTCGGCGGCCCAGCGCTGCAGGGTGCGGACCGAGACCTGGGCGTGGGCGGCGAGCCGGGTCAGCGGCACCCCCTCGTCGAGGTGCTGGCGCAACAATGCCGCTCTCTCCTGCGGACCCAGCTGCACCACCACCATCACCCCACCTGGGTCAGTCCGCCGGACCGGGCTCGGGCTCGGCGGCGGTGACCGGTCCGGCCGTCACCGGCTCCGGGGACCGCGGCGGGAGGTGACGGTAGAGACTGGTGCGCGTGATCCCGGTCTTGGCCACGATCTCCGCCATCGTGTGCCCGCTCTCGCGCAGATGCGCCGCGTAGGCCAGCTTGTCCGGATCCACCACCGTAGGCCGCCCGATCCGCCGGCCCTTCGCCGCGGCCACCGACCGGGCATGAGCAGCCCGCTCGAGGGTGTAGGTGCGCTCCATCTGCCCGAACAACGCCAGCAGCACCACCGCCAACTGCGCCATCGGATCACTCGGATTGGTGGAGTCCACCTTGATCGGGTCCGCCAGGTTGCGCACCCCCACCCCCCGCTCGGCGAGGTCATGGATCAGGTTCAAGGTGTCGCGCACCGTGCGCCCGAGCCGGTCCAGGGTGTGCACCACGATCACATCACCCTCCCGGGCGTAGGCCAGCGCCGCGGTCAGCCCGGGACGCTCCGTGGTGGCCCCGGACTTCTTGTCCACATAGATCCGCTCGGCGGCGATCCCGACCTGCCGGAGGGCATCGATCTGCCGGTCGAGGTCCTGTTTGGCCGTCGAGACCCGCGCGTAGCCCAATTCCATGCGCCCAGCGTACCGGAAGTCGGTTCCGTACGACCTAAATGGTTCAGCACTTTTGGTCCAAGTTCTGGTACAGGAATCGCCGATCGTGCACATCGGGCAAGGATCCCCACGCGGGCCGTCCCACTACCAAGGAAGTGGGACAGTCGCCCGAGAGCGATCAACACGTCGATCACCTCGAGCTCGGCCGGCCCGACGACTCCGATCGGGACGCAAGACCTCGATGCCGCCATTTAGCTCCGTCAGAACACCGCCACTTATCGATGCGGTTCACAGCTTCGATGACATCGTCGGTGATGGTCTCGAGTTGGTTGATCTTAAGCACTCGGGCGATCTGAGGGAAGAGGCGTTCGAGGAGGCGGAAGTTGCCCCGGGTGATGCGTTCGATCGCGGCGATAGCTTGAGCGTCGGTGAAGTCGTCCGGGTCAAGGGTGCGGCCGAGGCGTTTCCAATGGCGATCGAGGACGAAGAGCAGTTCATCGCGTCCTAGTGCCCGGTATCGGTGCGAAAATCCGAGACGGCTGTAGAGCTGCGGGTAGTGGCGAAACCGCTGGTCGATGCCAGGCATGCCAATGAGGATGATCGCCAAGTGGTAGCGGTCGTGCTCATCCCGGAGAAGTTCGAGTGCGGTCGGGGCCAGTCGTTCGGCCTCATCGATGATGAGCAACTCGACCCACCTGTTGGTATGACCTGAGTAGCGCCGGTGACCTTGCCGATGCTGCGCTGGTGTTCGTCGATGCAGATGCCGAGCCTTGTCTGCAGGTGTGCGATCTCATGCATGAGCACTTTGGGCCTGGGGAGCACCTCGGGGGTGTAGAACACGGTCCGGCACCGGTTCGCAGTTGCGTAGAACTTGGCGTCGTCTTCGGTTCGCGGCCCCCATTCGGTGATGAACGGTTCCACGGTGTCCCAGTGGGCATATCGGCGTGCCGACTGAGTCTTGCCGATCCCGGCGTCGCCGTGACAGATGCCGATGGTGCGTTCTTTGCGTACCGCGTTGGCGAATTCGGTGAACCGGCGATGTTCCTTGGTGATGATGAAGTTCTTGGCCATCATTCGTCCTCTTCATAGGTGCGCAGCTTGGTTGGCCGCGCTCCGGGCGCAGTGGTGCGCGGTTCGGCCCGGTCGGCGATCCGTGGGATGCGATCGTTGATGTCTTTGCGCAGCTGGCGCCGGCGGGCTCGGCGTGCGGCCTCGACTTCTTGCAGGCTTACCCGCTGGTTCGGGTGCGCCTCGTCAATGGCCACGCAGAGAAAGGTGTCGCGGTCAAAGACGCGAACTTCGGAGATGTCGCGCGGGTCGTAGCGGATCGTCACCGGGCGGCCAACGAACGGTGCCAAGGTTGGTGCGAGGTAGCGCCGGCCTTGGAAGTGGATGCCGTCACGTTGCACGGTGCGGTGTGTGGGCACCGTCAGCAGTAGTCCGTCGAGTTCATCGAGGGATTCGGGCATGCGCGGTAGCCAACCGTCACCGATCCATGCCTTCTTCGGGCTCGTCCCGATCTCCCGGTGGGTCCGCTCGTTGTAGGTGGCGATGAAAACGGCGATCGCCTGATCAAGCGCGGGTAGGTTCAAAGACGGTTCCGGTGTCTTCGCCCCTGGTGTCAGGTGTCCGGGCAGGGTGGTCAGGAGTTCGGTGTTGACCGTGCCGAAGAACCGTTCGATCTTGCCTCGGCCTTGCGGGCGACCGATGGTGGAGAAGATGGTGCGGATCTTCAGCGCGACCGCGGTGTACTCGAGGTGGTGGCTGGTGAAGTCGCTGCCGTGATCGATATAGAGGACGTCAGGTAGCCCACACATCGCCCAGGTCGGGTCGGTTTTACGCCAGATCGCCTGTCGTAGCGCCAACGCGGTGTTCATCGCCGATGGTGCCCCGGTAAAGACCATGTACCCGCAGACCGCGCGGGAGTAGTCGTCCATTACCACCGTCAACCAGGGGCGCTCGGGCGTCCCGCTGGCACCGGTGATGAGGATGTCGAGTTCGGTGTGATCGGCTTGCCACGTCGCATTCGGTCGTTCGGCGCGATGGCGAAACACCAGTTCGTAGCAGTCCCGATAGGAAGCCGGCCCCTCCAGGGCCAGCGTCACCAGGGCAGGGTCCAAAGCGTGGACGATGGCGCGGGCCGTGGCATAGCTCGGGGCCGCCAGACCTAGGCGGTCCGCTTCGGCCACGGTGCGTCGGTGGAGGGTAGCGATGCTGGGACGCGGGCGTGTGAGCGCGAGGTGTTCGAGGAACGTGACCAGTTCCGCCGGAGTTCGCCGGGACCCGGCATCGCGTCGCGGATGCGGCTCCAACACCGCGATGCCGCCTGTCTTGTAGAGCTGGTGCCAGCGTTGCAGTGTGCGCAGCCCGGTACCGGTGTCGCGGGCCAGGGTCGTCAGCGCGATACCGTCCTCGACGTGTAGCCGGAGGATGCGCCACCGCTGCGACCCGTCCATGTCACACCTGCTGGGAGACTGAGTCGCGGTCGCGGGCGGCCTGCTGGTGCCGATACAGCGTTGCCCGGGACCATCCGACCAACTGCGCGGCTTCCTCTGCCGTACGACCTTGGCCCGGGCGTCCCGGGTGATGTCGAGTTTCTCCGCGATCACCGCCGGATCAACAGGTGGACGACCGAACCGGGTACCGTTCTGTCTCGCGGCGGCGATGCCGGCATTGACTCGCTCGGTGATCAACTCACGCTCGTACTCAGCCAACGTGGCGAGCATGCCCAGCATCAACCGGCCAGACGTGGTCTCCGGGTCGATGCCATCTGAGAGCGACTGAATCTTCACGCCCTTGTCGCGCAGCAAGTTCACGGTGTTGAGGACATCAATCAGAGACCGGCCGAGCCGATCGATGCGCCACACCACGACCGTGTCGCCGGACTCGGCATAGTCCAGCAGCCGCTTCATCCCGGGGCGTTCGATCGCAGTCCGGCTACCCGAGGTCACATCCGCAAACACATCACGCTTTTGCACCCCGGAATCCACAAGCGCATCCAACTGCAACTGCGCATCTTGATTCACGGTACTCACACGGGTGTACCCCAAAAGCCTCATGTCTCGATTATGCCTCACAAACCCCTACCGAGCACCACCCTGCGACAAATTAGGGCGAGACGCTTTAGTGAGACGGGGAGGAGGCCAATTGCCCCATGAAACGGTCTCACATTCCAGTTCCTGCCGGGTGTCTCATAAAACTTTAGATTGTTGAGATCGGCATTGCGCACAAGTACCTTGTTGTCATAAGGTACTTGCATGACGGAAGATCCGGAGTTTGCGTCCCTTCGCCGAGGGCTCCTCGAGCTGCTCGCACTGGCGTCAGTTGAGCACAAAGCGAGATATGCGGCCGAGATTGTCACTGCACTGCGAGAGGTCGGATATCCCGTGCAGGAAGGGACGGTTTATCCCCTCCTGAACAAGTTGCGGCGAGCAGGCCTGGTGGATCACGAGTGGCGTGAGTCATCTAGCGGTCCGCCGAGGAAGTACCTGTCGCTCACCGCTGAAGGCAAGCAGCGGCTCACGGAGTTCCGGGCGTACTGGCAGAAGCTAACGAACATGATCGAAAGGATTGGACGATGACGAACGAAACCCCTGTATCTATGAGGCTTACTGGCCATCAGAAACCCTTCAGGCTCACTCCGAGTGCCCACCGCGAACTATTGAGCTATCTCGCTGACGCAAGAGATGAACTGGCCGATGACCCTGATGACGACGAGACTGTTCGCGACCTGGAGGTATCGATCGGCGATCAGCTTTCCGCCCTTGGAGACAACCCCGTTGATGCAGGCCAGATGCGCTCCACTCTCAATCAGGTCGGCCCGGTTGTAAGCGAGCCTGGAAAACCCGATCCGAAGGGAATCGAGGATCAGGTACCGACCTGGTGCCGCGTACTTGACGGCAAGTGGCTCACAGGGGTCTGTCTCGGAATTTCGGCCGCAACCGAAGCGAACGTCGCGTGGGTACGAGCGATCTACGTCGCCGTCACGCTTGTGGGAGGAGCGCTCCTCGCGCCGTTCAGCGAATACGTGATGCTCATTTTCTTTGGACTCTCGGTCCTCATCTATTTGACCTTGAGCCTACTGCTGCCGCCCGTGGAGTCCGTTGCCCAGTACCGCCGCCTCAGCCCTCGGCGCAACGCTGCCCGACGCTAGAACTCTGCGCCAAACATCGGTCTCAGAACAACGCCATCGAGCGCTCAAATCCACAGCCGATATCCCGGATCGGCA
>NZ_AJXN01000144.1 GCF_000286355.1 Kocuria atrinae C3-8
CCGCGGCCGCGTGGACGCGATCCTGGTGGGCGGCGGGACAGCCCGCGTGGACAACCCCACGCTGACGGCCCGTGACGCTCACGGCAACCCCCGCGACCATCAACCGCTGCGTGCGGTCATGTCTCGCACACCGGTGGCCCACCACGCCCGGGTCCGCCGCGGCGTCGTTTCGAGCGAGGACAGTGGCGAGACGTCCGACGGTCGCTTCGTCTGGCTCAACACTCACGATCCCGCCGAAGCCCTCGCTCGGTTGGGTGCGCTGGGTGTTGCCCACGTGCTCGTCGAGGGCGGCCCCACGGTCAGCGCAGCATTCCTTGCGGCGGACTTCGTGGACGAACTCTGGCTCTACCAAGCCCCTTTGATCCTCGGTGACGGGAAAGCCGCACTGGCGCCCCTACCGACTCAGACCCTCGCCGACGCCGCTCGCTGGCGTTCCGATCCCGTGGCCGGACCCTCGGTCCGCACCTTGGGTTCGGACGTCGCATGGCATTTACGACCCGCCGCGGTCTCGGCCTCGAAGTAGTTCAGTACGAAGGAGCAGGACATGTTTACCGGAATAGTCGCGGCCCAAGCGACGGTGGAGCGCATCGAGCGTCTCGCACAGGATGCCGCACGGCTGCACGTGGACGCCGGGCAGATCATCGCCGATCTGCCGCATGGCGGCTCACTGGCGGTCAACGGTGTGTGCCTCACCGCCGTGCCAGCACCCGAAGCAGGCGCCGGACGGTTCACCGCGGACGTCATGGGGGAGACTCTCCGACTGACCACCCTAGGAGAACTGTCCGAGGGCGAGAGCGTCAATCTGGAACGCTGCACCGCGGCCGGAGAACGATTGGACGGCCACGTGGTGCAGGGTCACGTGGACGGCGTGGGAACCGTGGTCTCCCGCACGGAACACACCGGATGGCACACCGTGCGCATCCAGGTGCCCACCGAACTGGCCAAGTACATCGCGGTCAAGGGATCCATCGCCGTGGACGGCGTCTCCCTGACGGTAACGGCCGTGAACCCCGCGACCGAGGACCCAGCGTGGTTCGAGGTGGGCCTCATACCGGAAACGCTGCGTGCCACCACGCTGGGACGCCGCACCGAAGGTTCCGCCGTGAACCTCGAGGTCGACGTGCTCGCCAAGTACGCCGAACGGCTGGCCTCATATGCCGCACCGGCGGCGTCGGCACGGGTACGCCTGGATCCCGTACCCGCGGCCATCTCGGCCATCGCTGCCGGTCACGCCGTGGTGGTCGTGGACGACGAGGACCGCGAGAACGAGGGCGACTTGGTGTTCGCGGCCCAGCACGCCACCCAACAACTCATGGGTTTCACCATCCGGCACAGCTCGGGAGTCGTGTGCATCCCCATGCCGAACGAGCGAGCCGATGCCCTGGCCCTTCCGGCCATGACCGCGCTCAACGAGGATTCCAAGGGCACCGCGTACACGGTGACGTGTGATGCCCGCGTGGGAGTGAGCACCGGTATCAGCGCCGCGGACCGCGCTCTGACCTCACGCCTGCTCGCCGACCCCGGAACCGGTCCGGCGGAGCTCACACGGCCCGGCCACATCCTGCCGCTGCGCGCGGTGGACGGTGGCGTGCGCGTGCGCGAGGACACACCGAGGCCTCCGTGGAACTGGCACGCCTGGCAGGTTGCGAACCGGTGGGTGCCATCGCGGAAATCGTGGATGACCAGGGTGAACTGTTGCGCGCTCCCGCGCTGCGCGAGTTCGCCGACCGGCACGGGTTGTTCATGATCAGCATCGAGGATCTCGTGGACTACCTGGAGCAGCGCGCGGCGGGTGAGGCAGCGGCGTCGTCCCCGGTGGATGCTCCCACCGACACGCGGGGCCTGTCCGCATGAGCACGGGACCCGAAACTCTGGACCACTCGGAAGCGGTGACCATCCCCACCGAGTTCGGCACGTTCTCCGTGATGGGCTGGTTGGTGCCCGAACCCAATGGCCGGGCCGCCGCCGAACACGTGTCCTTGAGCGCGGCGCCCACCAGCGCGGAGGAGGCGAGCAAACCGACCCTGGTCCGATTGCACTCCGAATGCATCACCGGCGACGTGTTCGGCTCGTGGCGTTGCGACTGCGGACCCCAATTGCACCTGGCGCTGGAACGCATCGCACAACACGGCGGGACGGTGTTGTACCTGCGCAATCACGAGGGGCGCGGTATCGGCTTGATCAACAAGCTGCGCGCCTACAAGTTGCAGGACGGCGGCGCGGACACGGTCGAGGCCAACACGATGCTCGGTCTGCCCGCAGAAGCCCGCGACTACACCGCGGCCGCGCGAATCCTCAAGGAAATGGGCCTGACGCGGATCCGACTGCTCACCAACAACCCGGACAAGGTCAGCAAGCTGGAAGCCCTGGGGATCACCGTGGAATCCGTGGTGCCCCACGAGGTCCCGCCGCGTGAAGAAAACCTGCGGTACTTACTGACCAAGCGCGACCGGATGCACCACCACCTGACCGAACTCGCGTCCATTGAACCCGGTGCCACCAAACACAGCATCGACACCACGAACCTCAGCACGCAGAACCACAGCACAGGAGAACAATCATGAGCGGACACGGAGCTCCCGTCACCAACGCCGGCGAACTCAACGGCGAGAACCTCACCGTGGCGGTTGTCGCGGCCAGCTGGCACGACCAGATCATGGACGGACTGCTGGACGGCACCCGTCGCGCGCTGAAGGACGCGCGCGTGGGCAACGTGGTCGAGGTGCGCGTGCCCGGTAGCTTCGAATTGCCGGTGGCGGCGCGACGGCTCGCTGAACAGGCGGACGCGGTGGTGGCCCTCGGCGTGGTCATCCGCGGCGGCACTCCGCACTTCGACTACGTGTGCTCCGCCGCGACCACCGGCCTGACCGACGTCTCGGTGGTCACCGGCAAGCCGGTGGGTTTCGGCGTGCTCACGTGTGACACCGAGGAACAGGGCCTGGACCGCGCCGGCCTGGAGGGTTCGAGCGAGGACAAGGGCTACGAAGCAGCGGAGGCCGCCGTGCGCACCGCCCTCACGCTGCGTGAACTCGGAGTGTGAGCCCGCACCCGCGCCACGGTTCAACTGATGACGGAGGAAACCATTACCCTAAAGGGGTGAAGACCTTCGAAGCCCTGTTTGCCGAAATCACCCAAAAAGCCGCTGACCGTCCGGAAGTTCCGGAACCGTCAAAGAATTGGATTCGGGAATCCATGGCATCGGGAAGAAGGTTGTCGAAGAGGCCGCCGAAGTCTGGATGGCGTGCGAGTACGAAACCGACGACCAAGGCGCCGAGGAAATCTCGCAACTGCTCTACCACCTGCAGGTCATGATGGTGGCCAAGGGCCTGCGACTCGAAGACGTCTACAAATACCTCTGATCCTCGGCCGGTCACGGCCGGCCCTCCCCATTCCAGCCCTTTGGAAAGGAACCCCATGCTGCGAGTAGCCGTGCCCAACAAGGGTGCGCTGTCCGAAGCCGCCATCACCATGCTCACCGAGGCCGGTTACCGGCAGCGGCGCAGCAGCCGCGAGCTGGTGCTGGTCGACAACGACAACAACGTCGAGTTCTTCTACCTGCGTCCCCGGGACATCGCCATTTACGTGGGCGGTGGCACGTTGGACCTGGGAATCACCGGTCGCGATCTCTTGCTGGACTCCGGTGCCGAGGCCATGGAGGATCTCGGGCTGGATTTCGCACGCTCCACGTTCCACCTGGCCGGTCCGATTGGTCAGTTCAACTCCGTCAAGGAGCTCGAGGGCAAGCGCGTGGCGACCAGCTACGAGCTGCTGCTGAGCA
This sequence comes from Kocuria atrinae C3-8, assembly GCF_000286355.1. Classification (GTDB taxonomy): domain Bacteria; phylum Actinomycetota; class Actinomycetes; order Actinomycetales; family Micrococcaceae; genus Kocuria; species Kocuria atrinae_A. The sequence goes on from NZ_AJXN01000144.1 coordinate 3,779, forward strand.
AGTACCTCGAGAACCAGGGCGTCAACGCTGAGGTCGTTCGCCTGGACGGTGCCGTGGAGTCCTCGATCCGCCTGGGCGTGGCAGACGCCATCGCAGATGTGGTGGAAACCGGCAACACCTTGCGCGCGGCCGGGCTGGAGATCTTCGACGAGCCCATCATGCGTTCCGAAGCCTTGCTGATCCGCCGCCAGGAGGCGGGGGAGCCCGAGGGCCTCGAGGTGTTGCGGCGCCGTCTGCGCGGTGTTCTCGTGGCGCGCCAGTACGTGATGATGGACTACGACATCTCCGAGGATCACTTGGAAGCCGCCACCAAGATCACCCCGGGCATGCAGAGCCCCACGATCGCGCCGCTGGGCCGCGACGGTTCGGTGGCCGTGCGCGCCATGGTGCGCAAGAGCGACACCAACAAGATCATGGACGCCCTCTACGACGCCGGAGCCCGCGCCATCCTGGTCTCGCCCATTCAGGCAGCCCGGATCTAGCGCGCGTTCGCTCCACGTTTCAGCAAGCAGTTAGGACAGCACAATGGGTGTGGCCGTACGAGTGATTCCGTGTCTCGACGTGGACGCGGGGCGCGTGGTCAAGGGCGTGAACTTCGAGAACCTTCGCGACGCCGGTGACCCGGTGGAGCTGGCCGCCCGGTACAACTTGGCCGGCGCGGATGAGCTGACGTTCCTGGACGTCACCGCCTCGTCGAGTGATCGGTCCACCATGTTCGACGTGGTCTCGCGCACCGCCGAGCAGGTGTTCATCCCGCTCACCGTGGGCGGCGGCGTGCGCACCGCGGAAGACGTCGACCGGCTCCTGCGCACCGGCGCGGACAAGGCCTCGATCAACACCGCCGCGATCGCCCGGCCCGAGGTCATCAACGAGATCACCAATCGCTTTGGCAATCAGGTGCTCGTGCTCTCGTGCGATGCGAAACGCACGGGCAATACGCCGTCGGGCTTTGAGGTCACCACTCACGGTGGCCGCCAGCTGACCGGCATCGACGCCTTGGATTGGTGCCAGGAGGCCGAGGAACGCGGAGTGGGGGAGATCCTGCTCAACTCCATGGATGCCGATGGCACGCGCGAGGGCTTCGATCTGGACATGATCCGCGCGGTTCGCAAACGCGTGTCCGTCCCGCTGATCGCCTCCGGTGGCGCCGGCACCCCCGAGCACTTCCCGCCCGCCGTCGAAGCCGGGGCCGACGCCGTACTGGCCGCCTCGGTCTTCCACTTCGGGCCCGTGGGTGCGATCGCCGAGGTCAAGGACGCCCTGCGGGCAGCAGGGTACGAGGTGCGTTGATGCGCACGGAAGAGTTGAACATCGTGGAGAACACCCCCCAGGAATTTTTCGACAGTCACCTGGACCCGCAGGTCGCGAGCCGTCTCAAGCGGGATTCCGCCGGGCTCGTGGCCGCCGTGGTCCAGCAGTACGACACCGGTGACGTCCTGATGCTCGGCTGGATGAACGACGAAGCCCTGCACCGCACCCTCACCGAAGGCCGGGTCACGTTCTGGTCCCGCTCGCGCCAGGAGTATTGGCGCAAGGGCGATACTTCCGGCCACATTCAAAAGGTGCATTCCGTCAGCCTCGATTGCGACGGCGATGCCCTGCTCGTCAAGGTCGATCAAACCGGCGCGGCGTGCCACACCGGCGCGCGCACGTGTTTCGACGATCGTGACCTGAACGCTCACCAGGCGGTTTAAATGCAACAGCTCGGCACCATTACCCCCACCCTGCAGGAATTCCGCGAGTACGCGGCCACGCGGCGCGTGATTCCCGTGCGCACCACGGTGCTCGCGGATTCCATGACGCCCATCGGCCTGTACCGCTCACTCGTGGTGCGCGGTGGCAAGCCGGCTCCGGGTACGTTCCTGTTGGAGTCCGCGGCAGAGGGTGGCGTGTGGTCGCGGTACTCGTTCGTGGGTGCCCGCTCCTTTGCCACGCTGACCGCCAAGGACGGCCAGGCTCACTGGTTGGGGGAGTCTCCCGCCGGTGCACCGGTGGACGGGGATCCGTTGGACGCCCTGCGCGCCACCATGGACCTGTTGCACACCGAGCCGTTCGAGGGTGTACCGCCACTGACCTCCGGCATGGTCGGTTTCGTGGGCTGGGAGGCCGTGCGCCGTTGGGAGAAACTGCCCAACCCGCCCGAGGACGACCTGAACATGCCCGAGTTGGCCATGAACCTGGTCGCAGACATGGCAGTGCACGACAACACCGAGGGCACCGTGATGCTGGTGGCCAACGCCGTGAACGTCAACGGCACCGATGACAACGTGGATGCCGCCTATCACGACGCCGTCTCCCGGTTGCGCGAGATGGTCAACCGGTTGGCCACCCCGCTCGAGCGTTCCACGGTTTCGGTCATGGATCCCGAGGCGCAGGACATCACGGACATCGAGGGGGCGGCCCGACAGTCGTGGGATCGCAGCCTGTTCATCGACGCGATCAACCGTGGCAAGAAGGCCATCGTGGACGGGGACATCTTCCAGGTGGTCGTCTCCCGGCGTTTTGAGGCCGAATGTCGCGCGGACGCCCTGGACGTCTACCGCACGCTGCGCCGGATCAACCCCAGCCCGTACATGTACCTCTACGCGTTCGAGGACGCGGATGGTCGGCCCTACTCCATCGTGGGTTCCTCCCCGGAGGCTCTGGTCACCGTGACCGGTCGACAGGCCATGACGCACCCGATCGCGGGTTCGCGTCCCCGCGGGGCCACCGTGGATGAGGATGTCGCTCTAGGCCACGATCTCCTGGCGGACGAGAAGGAACGCGCCGAGCACCTCATGCTCGTGGACCTCGCGCGCAACGACCTCTCCAAGGTGGCCGTGCCCGGTTCCGTGGACGTCAGCGAGTTCATGGAGATCGAGCGCTTCAGTCACATCATGCACTTGTGCTCCACGGTGGTGGCCAAGATGCGCGAGGGCGTTTCCGCCTACGACGTGCTCGCGGCGACCTTCCCCGCGGGCACGCTCTCCGGCGCGCCCAAGCCGCGTGCCCTGCAGCTGCTCGACGAGTACGAACCCTGCGCCGCGCCGTCTACGGAGCGTGGTGGGCTACATGGACTTCGCCGGGAACATGGACATGGCCATCGCCATCCGCACCGCGTTGCTCGTCAATGACACGGCCTACGTTCAGGCGGGCGGCGGTATCGTGGCTGATTCGGATCCGGAGACGGAAGCCCTCGAATCCTTGAACAAGGCGACCGCGCCCTGCGCGCCGCCCTGGTGGCCGAGTCCCTGCGCGATCTCTCGCGCTGACCAGCCACCACCTTCAACAGTAGAAAGGACCACCGTGTTGCGTCGTACGGCACCCGCAGTTCTCGCCACCCTGGTGTGCGCGGTCGGACTGTTCGCCGCCTCAGCCGCCACGTGGATCCACGCCACGGTCGAGACCACCCTGCAGCCCATCACAGTGGACGTTGCGGGGTCCGACGCCGCTCCGGCCGTCACAGCCCTGGGTCTCGTTGCGGGTGCGGCCGCCGTGGCCTCGACCTCGCGGGTCGGGTGCTGCGGAGCATCGTGGGCGTGGTGGTCTCCCTGTCCGGCATCGGGGCCATCTTCGCGGTCCTCGCAGTGACGGCGGATCCCGAGAACGCCGCCCGCGGCACCGTGGGGACGCAGACCGGAGCCGTGGGCACCGGAGGCGAGTTCGCCCTCACCGTCTTCCCCTGGCTCGCCGTGGTCGCCGCCGCCGGCCTGATCCTGTGCGGAGTGTGGCTCGTGTTGGTCGCCCGGAATGCTCGCAAGAAGTCCGGACAACGCTACGACCGGGAGGCGCTGGCGGGTAACAAAGCGGCGTCGTCGGAGGAGAAAGTGACCACCGAACACTCCGACGACATCGACGCGTGGGATGCTTTCACGCGCGGCGAGGATCCCACCCGCGGGCCGTGACAACGTGAGTAACGTGAGTGTGGTGCTGAACCATCTGGTACCGCGGTAATGGCACAATGGGACCAAAAGAATTTCCGGTGCGCTCTGACGCGCGCCGATCACTGTATGAGCCGCACGGCTCAACCGGCACGGGAGAGTGGACACACATGTCGAACACCAACCAAGTCATCCTGGACCACACGGCCGCCGTCGGTCACGGCAACACCGTTGCCGCGTGGGCTTGCATCGCCATCATGGCCGTTGGCGTGATCGTGGGTTGCGTGGGCTTCACCATCGCCTCGACCCCCGTCACCGTGGTGGGCATCGGCCTGATCGTGGTGGGCCTCATCGTGGGCGCTGTGCTCAAGGGCATGGGCCACGGCAAGGGCAGCGAGAAGCTCAACCACTGAGCCGCGTGATCTCAGCGCCGGTGCGCGTTCTTGTGCGCCATCGGTTCACCAGACCATGACCAGTTCCACGAACCGCGGAACTGGTCATCGTCATACGGGCGGCATGTTGCCGGTCCGATGGCGGGACAGACATAAGTGAGGATTTTCATGACTCAGCAACGCACCAATTCGGTGCTGGACCAGATCATCGAGGGAGTGCGCGAAGACCTCGAGGCGCGCCGCGCGGTGGTGAGTCTGCAGCAACTCCAGCGCACCGCCAAGGCCCAGGCGCCGGCGCTGGATGCGGAAAGTGCCCTGCGGGGCAGCGAACCCGGCTCCGTTCAGGTGCTCTCCGAGGTCAAGCGGTCCAGCCCGTCCAAGGGTGCGCTGGCGGAGATCACCGATCCGGCCGCCCTGGCCGCGTCCTACGAGCGCGGTGGCGCTTCCGCGATTTCCGTGCTGACCGAGAAGCGCCGCTTCGGCGGATCCCTCACCGACCTGGATGCCGTGCGCCAGGCCGTGAACATCCCGGTGCTGCGCAAGGACTTCACCGTGGACGAGTACCAGATCTGGGAGGCCCGCGCCCACGGCGCGGACATGGTGCTGCTCATCGTGGCCGCCCTGGATGACGAGACCCTGCGTCGCTTCTTGGACCTGACCCATGAACTGGGGATGCACGCTCTGGTCGAAACGCACACACCCGAGGAGATCGAGCGGGCCGTGGACGTGGGCTCACGAATCATCGGCGTGAACACCCGCAACCTCAAGACGCTCGACGTGGACGTCAATACGTTCGGTCGCCTCGCGGATCAGATCCCCACGGACGCCGTGATCATCGCCGAGTCCGGTGTGGCCGGCGAGGACCAGATCAAGCTCTACGCGGGTCACGGTGCCAACGCGGTGCTGACCGGTGAGGTGCTGGTGAAGTCCGACGATCCCGCGCGCACCATTTCCCGATTCCGCGACGTGGGCGCCGCAGCCCGCGCGGATTTCCTGGCGGGCAAGAAGCCCCCGGCCGCCCAGGCCGAGTTCGCCGCCCAGCAACTGGCCGCAGCAGACGA
>NZ_AJXN01000145.1 GCF_000286355.1 Kocuria atrinae C3-8
CCAGTCTGACAATGGGGGAACCCAGTGGTTTTCGTGCGATCCTCTGCCAGAAATGTCGCTACGGCCCAGAGGGCGCGAACCTCGGCCGCAAATGTTCACGGGGTGATGCGAGTGAGGGCAAGGACCCGCGCCAACAACGTACCCGCCCCAACGTAGCCCGCCCACGCGTAAGGCCCCCGCCAGTGGCGAGGGCCTTACGGTCGAAAAATTGCGTGGTGCGGAACCTAGTTAAGTCCGTCCTTCAGGTTCTTGCCGGCGTCTTTGACGTTTTCCACGGACTGCTTGGCGCCACCAGAAGCCTTCTGGGATGCACCTTCAGCCTGCATATCGCGGTTATCCGTGGCATCACCAAGCTTTTCCTTGGCGGATCCGGACGCTTTCTCCGCAGCATTACTGATTTTATCGCCGATTCCCATAGGCACTTCCTCTCGTAGAACGAACAGGTATCCATAATGTAAACGGACTTCTCTGGGAGGGGAAGAGGGTAAGCCTGATATTTCGCCCAGAGCATGCACCCAACTCGCCTGTTGAGGACATCATCCCATGTCAGATGCGGTTACTGATAAGACACAAACCACGGCTTGGGTTCGATGTCGTACGTCTGCTCCGGCGTGAACGTGGGGGTGTCCTCGTCGTAGAAGTTCTTCCACGCCATGTGGATGTCCTCGGGGAGACCTTGCTGCAGCACGCCCCAGGTTTCCATCTTCAAGTCCGGGGTGCCGTGGCCATCCGCGTGGAGGATGAGTTCCAGTTCGGGATGTTCAGTCTTGATGTTCTCGCGGTTCTGGATCATGGACATCGAGAACTGATGCAGAATCACGGCCTTCTGCGGCAAGTTGTTTTCCGCGGTGAGCTTGGCCAGCCAGTCGGTGGTCTCGTTGATTTCCTCCGCAGTGACCGAACCGATCTGCTGCATGTGTACCTGGCCGGGGGCCAAACGCCATTCCGGATCCAGTGCCAGACCCACGTTGGGGCGCTTCAGGAGGTCCTCGTAAATCTTGGCCTGGCTCAGGAAATCGGAGTGACCCGGCTGAAGGTCGAGCACCACGTACACGCCGTTCTTCTCCGCCGCTTCGATATAGGGCGTCAGGTGATCCACCGAGGAGACGCTCGAGTAGCTACCGTCTGGCCCGGGCTCTGAGGACGCTGTGGTGGCAATGATCTCGAACGCGGGGATGACCTTCTCCTCGCTGAACGGCTGATACTGCTTGGCGAGCTCGATCGCGCGCTGCGCTGATTCTTCCGGACCTTGTTCACCCAGCGCACCCAGTCCCGGGGTCCCGGGGTGCCCGTAGAGCGCGACGAAACGACGGTCAGGGAACAGCTCGGTTCCCCCGCCGATCAGCTCGGGCGGTTGCGTGGGTGAGGGCGATGCTTCGGGCGCCGCCGACGACGCCGCAGTGCCGTTCTGCGTTCCGGTCGCCTGTTCTTGGGATTCGCTTCCGCCATCCCCGCAACCGGTGAGAAGAAGAGCGGCGCAGGCAGCGGTGGCAATGGCTGTGGAGAGTCGGCGCATGGCGCAAATACCTCAGGGGGTTGGTCGGTCGCGGGGTAACGCCCTTGGTCAGCGTGCTGTTCAAGTGACGGTACTGCCAGCCTATGCGCAAACGGTTAGTGGACATGGCAACATGACAGTACCGATCCCCCGGAGGTTCTCATGAGCTCGTCCTACACCCCGCCAACGGGCCCATCGGGCCCTCACGAGCCCTCAGGGGACGGTTCACCCGCTGAAGGGCCGCAGGAGTACGCCCCGGCGTACGGTTCGGCAAAGCCCCGCGAAGGAACCTCCGTCAAGACGGCCATCCTGTTGGTCGTCATCGCCGCACTCATCGGTCTGCTCGTGTTGGGCTCCCTGCTCTGGGCGATCACGAGAGTGGTTCCCACCCTGTTCAGCGGCGGTGAGGAAGATCCGCCCGCGCCTCCTCCCACTACGGCGGTCGCCCAACCGACCCAGGAACGCGAGCCGACGACGTCGCCGTCGCCGCGGCGTCGAACGCACCGAGCCCCGCGGAGACTAGCGGGCCGGAGCGTCCTGTAGCCCAGGGTGGTAGTTTGCAAGCGCCGACCGGGGACCCTTGTTCAGCAAGGAAGGCGAGTTCACGGAGACGGTCCTAGAGGAAAGTGATGAGATCGCGATCGAGGTTCCGGATCATGACGGGCCGCTCCTGATCACGTGGTCCGTGACGAGTGACCGCGAAAGCGGTGGCGTTTTTCTCAACGCCCACGAGAGCAAGGGCGGGGACATGACCGAGCACATGGGCTCCGTGGGTAACGGTCAAACGGGTATGTGGCTCATCGACGCGGATCCGGATGAGCCCAAGACCACCGTGATCTATCCCCAGGCAACGGCGATACCCAGTGGAAGGTGCAAGGATTCCCGGTTTCCGACGTTCCTCGGGTGGAGCGGGGAGCTGAAGTGACCGGCAGCGGACCTGGAGTCTTCGCCGTTCCGGCGGGTGATGAGCAGGATTACCGCTTCACATCCGAGGAAGGTGTGCCGCGAGTCGAGGTTTACGACGCGGACGATTTGAGCTCATGGCACCAGTTCGAGTACGGAACCGGTCCCGTGGAACTGGACATCACGGCAGGCTCCAGCGAACAGGTCATCATGGTGCACGCTGACGGCGGCTGGAGGATGGAGCCGCGCTAGTCACGGCCCGCAAGTGAGTCAGTCCAGCGAGATCTTCCGCAGCATGCCCAACAGATTGGCACGCTCCTCGTCGGAGAGGTTCGAGAGCGTCCGGTCTGAGGACGTCTCCACCGCGATCTTGGCCTTCTTGTAGAGCTTCTGGCCCTCGGTGGTCGGCACGATGATCTTGGAACGGCGGTCGTTGGGGTCCGTCTGACGCTGCACCAGGCCCATCTTTTCCAACGCGTCCACGATGAGCACGATCTGGCTGGGGTCCAGTACCAAGTGGTAGCTCAGCTCGCGCTGCGTGGGATTCTTCTTGCCGCACACCAGGGACAGCACCGAGTAGTGGCGTACCTTCAGCCCAGGTCAGCCAGGGCGCGGTTCGCGGTGGCGGAGCCCAGCGAACTGGCGCGCGCCATGAGAAACACGGGCTCTTGCGATAGGTCGGATTCCCTCAGTGTGTGCGGCATGGCTCCATGGTAACCGGAAATCGCCATGTAATGGAGAATCTTAATCATTGACAATCTCAACGAAATGCGATGCCATGGTTTCAGCACATCGTGAATCGCATCACTCATTTGGGAGCAGACATGACTCAGACACCTCTCGCTGGCAAGGTCGCCATCGTCACCGGCTCGGGCCAAGGCTTGGGCCTGGCCTACGCGCAGGAACTCGCCCGTCAGGGCGCGTCCGTCGTGATCAATGACGTCAACCAGGACACCGCGGACGCCGCCGTGGAATCCATCGTGGCCGAGGGCGGCAAGGCCGTGGCCGTCGTCGCCCCCGTGGGTGACACCGAGGCCGCAACCGCGCTGGTCAACGGTGCCGTGGAGGCGTTCGGCCGCCTGGACATCCTGGTCAACAACGCCGGCGTGCTGCGCGACAAGTCGCTGCTGAAGATGACCGACGAGGACTTCGACCTGGTCATCAAGGTCCACCTGCGCGGCACCTTCACCTGCGTGCGCGAGACCTACCGCTACTTCAAGGAGAACGGCGTGGCCGGGCGCATCATCGCGATCGGCTCGCCCACCGGCCAGTACGGCAACTTCGGCCAGACCAACTACGCCGCCGCCAAGGCCGGCATCGTGGGCATGATCCGCACCTTCGCCCTCGAGATGAAGAAGGCCGGCGTCACCGCCAACGCCGTGATCCCGGTGGCCGCCACCGCCATGACCAAGACCATCCCGTTCTTCCAGAAGGCCGTTGAAGCGGATGAGCGTGGCGAGGCCATGTCCTCCTTCTTCCGCCACGACCTGGGCTTCGGTACCGCAGCTGACGTGGCCGGCCTGATCACCTGGTTGGCTTCCGACGACGCCGCCGACGTCACCGGCCAGGCCATCGGTGCCGGTGGCGATCGCCTCCAGCTCTTCAGCCACCCCACGCCCATCGTCACCGAGTACCGCGAAGGCGGCTGGAACTACGAGGCCCTGGCCGAGCAGGCTCACGCCCTGTTCGAGGGCAAGCTGCAGACCTGCGGCGAGAAGATGCCCCCGCTGCCCGAGGAACTTCAGCCCGCGCAGGCTGAGCCACGTTCCGGACCGGTAGAACTGAAGGGAAACCACCATGCGTTATGAATTCGGTACAGAGCTCGCCCAGCGCGACGGCATTGACATGCACGTGCACATCGAGTGCTCGGACCACGGCCACGCGTCCTTGCCGCAGGCCCTGACGGAGGCGTCCGCCAAGTACTTCAAGGCGGAGGATCGCTCCCCGTCACTGGACACCATTGCCGAGCGCTACCGCGAGTGGAACCTGGCCGCGGTCGTGTTCACCGTGGATGCCACCACCGCTCTGGGCCATGAGCCCAACTCGATCGAGGAGATCGCAGAAGGTGCAGCGCGCAACAACGACGTGCTGATTCCTTTCGGTTCCGTGGACCCGCTCCAGGTTCCGAAGGCCGTGGAACGCGCCAAGCAGTTGGTTGAGGAATTCGGGGTCAAGGGCTTCAAGTTCCACCCGTCGCTGCAGGGCTTCGACCCCTCGGACGAGAAGTACTACCCGATCTACGAGGCCATTCAGGAACTGGGCGTCCCCGCTCTGTTCCACACCGGTCAGAACGGTATGGGTGCGGGCCTTCCGGGTGGTTACGGCATCAAGCTGGGTTACTCCAACCCGTTGCTGCTGGACTCGGTGGCCGCTGACTTCCCGAACCTGCAGGTCATCATGGCTCACCCCTCGGTGCCGTGGCAGGAAGAGGCCAACTCGATTGCCACCCACAAGGCGAACGTGTGGATCGACCTGTCCGGATGGTCGCCCAAGTACTTCCCGGAGTCCCTGGTACGCGCCTCCAACTCCATGCTTCAGGACAAGGTGCTCTTCGGCACCGACTACCCCCTGATCACCCCGCAGAAGTGGCTCGGTGCTTTCGAGCAGCAGCGCTTCAAGGACGAGGTCAAACCCAAGATCCTCAAGGGCAACGCCCTGCGGCTCTTCGGCCTCGGGGAACTTGAGGGAACCTACGAGCCGAGCGAGGGCGGCGTCGTCGTCGCGGCCAAGCAGTACGCCGCCGAGAAGGCGGCCCAGGCGCAGAAGGTGGAGCGGGCATGAGCGAGCTGTACCCGGACTGCGACCCGTACGGCACTGCCGACCGACTGACCGAGGCCGAGCGCGCACCCATCCTGCGCTTGCGGGCGGTGCTCGAGAACGAGATCAAGCCGCTGGTGGCCGAGTACTGGGAGAAGGGCGAGTTCCCGTACCAGATCGCGCCGTCCCTGTACGGGCTGAACCTGATGACTCCGGACGAGATCGACGGCGCACCGCGCTCGCTGTACCACGGGTTCCGGATCTTCGAACTGGCCCGCACGGATGCCTCCATGGCCACGTTCTATACGGCGCAGGCGGGCCTGTTCCGCACCACGTGCCGCGTGGGGGCCTCCCCGGAGCAGTTTGCGGAGCTGGACCCCAAGATCACGAGCTTCGAGACCAAGGGCGTGTTCTGCCTGACCGAACCGGACCACGGCTCGGACATTGCCGGCGGCCTGGCCAGCACGGCCGAACGCCAGGGCGACGAGTGGATCATCAACGGTGCCAAGCGCTGGATCGGTGGCGCATTCACCGCCGATTACCTGGCCGTGTTCGCCCGCGACGTGGCGGACGGTCAGGTCAAGGCGTTCCTCGTGGACCGCGAGCGCCCGGTGTGACGCTCGAGAAGATTTACGGCAAGACCGCGCTGCGCATGATGCAGAACGCGGACATCACCCTCGAGAACGTGCGCGTTCCCGAGGCTCAGCGGCTCCAGAACTGCAACTCGTTCAAGGACGTCGCGGCCATGTTGCGCGTCATGCGCTCGGACGTCGCGTGGATCGCCACCGGCATCCAGGCCGGTGCGTACGAGGCCGCCTTGCGCTACGTGCGTTCCCGCGAACAGTTCGGCAAGTCGCTGGGCAGCTTCCAGCTCGTGCAGGAGAAGCTCGCGCGCATGCTGGGCAACGTCACGGCGAGCCTCTCGATGGTGTCCGATCTCGCCGAGAAGCAGGACCGCGGCGAGTACCGGGACGAGGATTCCGCGCTCGCCAAGATGTGGATCTCGCTGCACATGCGCGAGACCGTGGCCCTGGCCCGCGAAGTGGTCGGAGGCAACGGGATCACGCTCGCGACCGACGTCGCCCGCTTCCACGCGGACGCCGAGGCCGTCTATTCCTACGAAGCACCCACGAGATCAACGCGCTCGTGGTCGGCCGATCCATCACGGGCAAGTCGCTTTCGCCTGATTCGACGACGACGCCGCTCGCGCCGTTGCGCTCTCTTTACTCATTACCCCAAGGAGAATTTCATGACCGCCAAGACCGTTGTTTCCTTTGACGAAGTTGCCGACCTCGCCGGTAAGGACCTGGGCTTTTCCGAGTGGCGCGAGATCACTCAGGACCAGGTGAACCTATTCGCTGACGCCACCGACGATCACCAGTGGATTCACACCGATCCTGAGAAGGCCGCCTCCGGTCCGTTCGGTGCGCCGATCGCCCACGGCTTCCTGACCCTGTCCCTGCTGATCCCCATGTGGTCCGAGCTTTTCGACGTGTCCGACGTGAAGACCAAGGTCAACTACGGCTTGGACAAGGTCCGCTTCACCTCGCCCGTGAAGGTCGGTGCACGCGTGCGCATGACCGTGACCATCACAGAGGTTTCCGAGGTCAAGGGCAACGGCCTGCACCTGGTGGCAGACGCGACCATCGAGATCGAGGGCGAAGAGCGCCCCGCCGTGGTGGCGCGCTTCCTGAACCGCTTCTACAAGTAAGCGTTCTTTGCGGCTTTGCACGTCAGGGCCCGTTGGAACCCTCCGCTACACGTGACGGCTCGTTAGAGCCCTTGCGCCGCGGTTTGAAGGTTCCAACGGGCCCTGAGATGTGTTCCAGGGCTCTAACGGAACTTGGTGTGTGTCGCGCTCACTGTTTCTACTGCTCAGTGGGGTGTGTGGGCGCCTACGCCGGGTCAGCGATACCGGTCGCGAGCAGTTTCGGGGCGCAACAGCGAGGGTGTCACCAATCCGCATTCGACCGCTCGCACCAGGAGCTGCACCCGGTCCCGGGCACCCAGCCGATCACAGGCCTTGCCCACGTGGAGTTTCCCGGCACCTTCGGACAGATGAAGTTCCTGAGCGATCTCCTTGTTGTTGAGCCCACCGGCAATCAGCTCAACGACTTGTTGCTCGCGTTCCGTGAGGTCCGGAGCTTCTGCCGAGGCTGCCGGGGAGCGCGTTGTAGGTGACTGCGTCACCTGGTCTGCCAGTAGTTCCACCACTGAGGGTGAGAGCACCATGGTGTCGTTCATGACGTCCCGCACGGCGTCCACAATCATTTCCGGAGCAGCGTCCTTGACCAAGTAGCCGGAGGCCCCGGCGCGCAGGCTGCCAGCACCCAGTCCATTGAGGAAAAAGTTGTCAGTGCGATGCAGCGAACCTGAGTTTCCGCTGTCAGCTGCTCGATGGCCTCCACGCCGGAGACCTCTGGCATGTCCAGATCCATCAGGATCGCATCGGGTTGCAGGGATCTGCCCAGCTCGATTGCCTCTGTGCCGTTGTTGGCCTGGCCGATGACCTCGAAACCCGGCTCGTCCTCGAAGAAGTCGCACAAAGCCCTCCGCATGAGGGGTTGATCGTCGGCGATCACGAGGCGAGTGGAGTCATCCTGTGCCCGATTGTTGTCCCGCGGCTGTGAGGTCATATCGCGAGTCTATGAACTGAGCTGGGTCCGAATCAGGGTTCGATGTCTATGGCATGTCGACAACATCCGGAGGAGGTCGACATGACCCATCGGGTAGACCCCGTGGATCTTCGTCCGCGCTAGTCTGGCGCTGTGAATGCCGCTCTCCATACTCCTAGCCCGCAGCAGCGAGGATCCGGGTGGAAGCGGGTTCTCGGCGGGGTCTGGAATGGCACTGGGTACACGCCCCCGTGGGGTGTGAGTTTATTCTTCCTGGCTGTCGCCATCGTTCTGATCGTCGACTACTTCATTTCGACCCCAGTGTTCGACCAGCGTGCGATCTACGCGGCCGGGTCAGTGGTGATCTTGTGCATGTCCCTCCCCGTCGCCACGAGGTACAGGTTCCCTGCTCTGACATGTTTCTTGATCGGGGGCACCGGATATGTTCTGGCTCAGGACAGAGTCGGATTCATAGTTATCATCGCCATAATCTTGGTGGGGATCCTTGGAGCGTATTCAAGTTTCTTGCTGCTCATGGTCTATGTGGGACTGATCATGGCGTGGGCAGTGTGGGTTTCGCACCAGGTGTATGAAGACTTGAGCTTTGTTTTTCCGCTGGCATTATTCGCCCTGCCAATTGCTGCCGTGGGGCATCTCCTCAACCGCGCAAGAACGCGCCTGTTGGTCACCCGGAAGGCCAATGAGGAGTTGGAACTCCGCCAAGCTGAGATTCGAGAACTTGAGCGGCAGTCCCTGGCTCGAGATCTGCACGATGTCGTTGCCCACCAGCTGACCGTGATCTCGTTGGTGAGTGGTAGCCGTCTTCGCAGCGACGACACAGAAAAACTACGGACGGCGTTGAAAGAGGTCAACGGGACCAGTCGAGAAGCACTCGTGGAACTGCGTACCCTACTGAAAGTCCTCCGCGGGGCCGAGGACGATCCGGTCCTCTTCGGCTCTCCACGGAACTCCCTCTCGAACCTGGGACTCGAAGACGGGGTGGAACAATTGGGCACACGTTGCGCAAACTGGGTTTCGAGGTGCATGTCTCCTTGGAGGGCGGATCTTCCGCGGGCCTCCGGGCCTCCACTGTGGAGTCAGTGCTCAAGATCCTGCAGGAAGCGTGTACGAACATCGTCAAACATGCTGAGCCGAAATCGCATGTGCGCATACGAGTTCATGTTGGCCATCAGGAAGCCTCGATGACTGTGGAATCGCAGGTCGCGGATACGCCGAGGACATCTAGCTCTGACGCGGTGTTGTCCTCCAGCCATGGGGTGATCGGCATGAAGGAACGAGCCGATCTACTCGGGGGGTCCGCACAGATCGGACGGGCGGACAATACCTGGACCGTGCGCGTGTCCATTCCCCTGTGAGCTGTTCCCTGATCCGGCCGACCGCGTAGCTGGGTAGCCCTCTCCGTGGGGGACCCGCGCGGCCGACCGGGCCTCCGCTCGCCGAAAGACTAGACCTTTGGCTATCTCTCCCGTTGGTGGGACCTCAGTAGCGTCGAAACAGCACATCGACACAACTGACACACCTCAAATGACTCGGGCCATGGCATCGATTCGGACAGGAGAAAACTATGACTACTCAATCTCAGGCAGTACGCCCCGGAACTACAGAGATCGTGTTCTTCATCTTCGCCGGCCTCTGCGCCGTACTGGCCATCGTCATAGCGCCGCTGACCGGAGGGACTAGCTGGGTGGGATTGGTCATCGCAGCCTTGCTCGGTTGGCAAGGGTACCGACTCCGAAAGGAACGCCTGACCCATCTCAAGAACTGAGGGGAAGTCATGAGTGCCTATGTAGTACAGACCGCACCATCAGCCCGACCAGTGACTACCTGGTCCTGGATACTCGCCGCAGCAGCCATCGTGCTCGCGGTCGTCTCGGCCATCGGCATGGTCGTCACCCAGTCCGAGGCGACGGACTCGACAGTGGCCGAGGCTGCCGAGGCCGGCCAGATCGCTCCCCTTCTGGCCGTGGGCGGAGCGGCACTCGCCATGCTTGTGGTGCTGGCGGGGATGATCGTCACGGCCGTTCTGGCGGGTCGAGTCCAGAGTAGAGGCGGCCCTCGTGTCCTGGCGCGATCCCTGATGGTGATGGGCGGAGGCCTCGTCCTGTCAGTGATTTTGTGGATCGTTGTTGTGACCTGTGGGCCATGGGGCCAGGGGCCTCATGAGACCTAGGAACACATAAGAACTGGGGTCGTAGTTGCGGTTTCCGCAGCTACGACCCCAATTTTCGGAACGGTCACGCCCAGTGTTTCTACTCGTGGAGCGGCGGCCATTAGTCCTTGGGTGTACCGCGCTCCGCGATCCACTTCTGGAACACCGCGGAATCCTGCTCGCCCAGGCCCGCATCGATCAGCTGCTCCGCGGCATTCGCGATGGGTCCGCCCAGTACAGACCTGGTTCCGGTGGCTCGGGCCGTGTCCAAGTAGGCGGAGACGTCTTTGTGAACGAAGGCCGCCTGCGCGGACACCGAGTAGTCGTGGGCCACGAGCTTGGGCGTCTTGTCGTTCATGATCACCGATCCCGCATAACCGCCCTGGAGCAGGTTCAGCAGCTTGGCCAGATCCAGCCCGGCGCGTTCGGCCACCACGCTGGCCTCGGAAATCGCCACGATCTCGGCCGCGCAGATCAACTGGTTACACGCCTTGGCCACTTGCCCCGATCCCAACGGCCCCAGATGAACGGGCGACCGCACGAGGACAGGACGTCCGAGACCAGGCCGACGGCGGCGTCGTCGCCACCCACCATGATGGACAGGTCGCCGCGGATCGCGCCGGCCTCGCCGCCGCTGATGGGCGCGTCCACGAACTTCACGCCTGAGGTATCGCGGTGCCAGCGGGTGATGTCCACGGGGGAGACGGTTGAGCTGATCGCCAGGATCAGGCGGTCGTAGTCGGCGTCGCGCTCGCGGGCACCTTCGACGAGTTCGTCGAGCACCCCGTCGATCTCTGGGGCGCCGGGAACAAGCAGGATAACGACGTCGCACTGGCGCGCCATGTGCCGCGGCGAATCCACCGCGCGTGCCCCCTCCGCCTTGTGAAGGCTGCGATGCAGGACACCACGTCGTGCCCGGCGTCGATGATGTGCCCGGCCATGGGCTTCCCCATGGATCCGAGTCCGATGATTCCCACGGTGTGCGGTGTGCTGGTCATGTTCGGGCCTCTCGTTTTGTTTTCATGAAGTGGCAAAAATCAGTCAATTGGGTGTTCCCAGAGCGAAGTGATGGGAAGAACATGGAGCCAGTCATTGAGGTGGGCGACTTGTGTGCCTGTATGCAGCACGATTCCGAGAACCTCACGGTCCTTCATCTGGTTTCGAAACTGCTTGAGGGTGGACCAAGAGCGTTCATTCACGCTGCGGGCACTCTTGACTTCAATAGCAATGAGGCGTCCGTCTGAGAGCTCAAGGAGAACATCCACTTCGGGGCCGTCATGGTCTCTGTAGTGAAAGATCTCAAAAAGCTGGTCGGACCAGGTTCGTTGCCGCTTGAGCTCGAGAACAACGAATTGTTCAATTAGTGCGCCGTAAAACTCTCTTCCCCCCACAGTGGAGGCCATGGACGAGGTGAACCCGGCCAGATGAGCGGCTAGACCTGTATCGGTCAGGGATACTTTGGGTCGTTTCGATAGTCGGCTCCGAGGCGCGCGGCGCCACGGAGGGGTGCTGGTCACCAAACGCATAACCTGTGCCAGCCGGAGATAGGCATCAAAAGTGGTTTCCGAAATGCCCAGTGTCCGGGCATCTTTCGCTTTGACCAGTTCGGATTGCCCCTGAGCGGCGAGGAGTCGAAGGAGCCCCGACATATGGTCCGAAAAACCACCCGATTGAAGATCTTTAGCGTCGTGGTCGGCTAGCCGTTCTGTGTACGAAGTGAACCAGCGGCCTCGCCTGCGCGGGGAGCGCAGCAATACTTCTGGGTATCCACCCGTCACTACGGTTTCGGGATCGAGTTCGAAGAAGTCCCCAGGTGATTCGGCCCCGCGAAGTACCCAAGATACGAAATCTTCCGGGTTCTGCCGGAAGTTGATCTCCCCTTGACTCAAGGTCATTAACTCGACGGTTTCCGCGCGTCCCGCAAGTGAGTCTCCCACTCCTTTGACTTGTAGAAGATCTGCGGAGCCAGTCAAAAGGAAGCGTCCTGGCCGTCGGACTCGATCCACCGAGGCTTGATGGGCAGGATAAGGTCCGGTGCGCGTTGGGCTTCATCGACGATTAGGGCGCCCTCGCCCGCTTGTTCCACGAAGAATTGTGGATCTTCGGTTGCTAGCGACCTGCTGTTGGGGTCGTCCATGGTGACGAAGCGTGTATCCATGCGGTCGGTGGCAAGTTGAACCAAGGTGCTCTTGCCGACCTGGCGAGCGCCTTGTACGACCACAACCGGCGTGTCCTCCAGCGCCTCTTGGACGAGTGACATCGTGTGCCGTGGATATGTTTCCGGTTGCTGCTCCATGAACCCATCCTGCCCGAACGTGGGGATTTTCGGAACTGAACTTGGAGAATTTCGGAGCTCAACTTGGAGATTTTCGGAACCAAACTTGGAGGTTTTCGGATGATGAGAAGAGCAGCCTGCTGCGGTGAATCTGGCGATGCTGGGTTGTCCAGATGGCTTATATGAGAATGATAATCACTTACGATAAAGTGCTCCCATGCACAACATCGAACGCATTGCCCCCGAAGGGGCCCAGTCGCCCATGTCCGGATCCGCCAAGCGCGCCGTCGTGCGCCCATCACCATGGCCGCGATGGCCATCGGAGCACTTGCCCTCACGGCATGTGGGGCGGGTGGCAATGGGGAGGTGGGAGCGGCGGCGTCGTCCCCGAGCGCCAGCGAAACCACGAGTGAAGCCGCCGCGAAGGAAGTCTCGAGCCTGACCCCGCGTGCCGTGGTGGCCTACGACGGCGGTCTGCTCACGGTGGACACCGAATCCGGAGAGGTTGTCGACGACACCAAGCACGAAGGCTTCCTGCGACTCAATAACGCGGGCGACGGGCGCCACGTGATGGTCAGCGACAGCGACGTGTTCCGGATGCACGACACCGGACTGGACGCCCACAAGCACGGGGACCACTATCACTACCGCGAATCCGCGCCGGAGCTGACCGACGTGACCTTCGATGCCCCGCACGCCGGGCACGTGGTGGTCCACAACGGCAAGACCACGCTGTTCGGCGACGGTGACGGCTCCATCAAGACCTTCGACTCCGAGGCGCTGAAGGAGGGCAAGCCGGAGATGAAGGAGACCAAGACCGAGAACCCGCACCACGGTGTGGCGCTTGAGCTCGCGGACGGCACACTGTTCACCACGCAGGGCACTGAGGATGAGCGCAACACCGTGCAGGTGCTCAACACGGACGGCTCGGTCAAGGCCGAAACCAAGGATTGCCCGGGCGTGCACGGTGAGGCTGCGGCGGCACCCGGCAAGACCACCGACACCGTGATGGTGGGCTGCGAGAACGGCCCCGTGATCTACCGCGACGGTGAGTTCCACAAGGTGGCCGTGGCGGATGAGTACTCCCGATCGGGCAACTTGGCGGGTTCGGAGGAATCGCCGATCGTGCTGGGCGACTACAAGGTGGACGAGGACGCCGAGCAGGAGCGCCCCACGCGCGTTGCGCTCTTCGACACCCGTGATGACTCGCATCAGCTGGTCGATCTGGACTCCTCCTACTGGTTCCGTTCGCTGGCCCGCGGGCCAGAAGGTGAAGGTCTCGTCCTGACCTACGACGGCAAGCTCAACGTGATCGACGAGGCGACCGGCAAGGTCACTCAAAAGATCGACGTAATCGAACCGTGGGAGGAAAAGGAGGACTGGCAGGAGGCTGGCCCCGCGATCAAGGTGGCCGGTTCCAACGCCTACGTGACCGACGCGGAGAACAAGAAACTCCACGTGGTGGACCTGTCCAAGGGTGAGGTGACCAAGTCCATCGACCTGCCAGAAACCCCGGTTGAAATGGCCGTGGTGACGGGCAAGCCGGAGGCGCCGGCGCATGACGAGGAGTCGGGTGACCACGGTTCGCACGAGGGCCACGACCACGCCCACGACGCCGCTCCCTCCGCGGGTGCCCAGGGTCATGAAAGCCACGAGGGCCACGATCACTGATCCCGTGGTGCCTCGGCAGCGCCCCGTCGAGTAACCGAAATCCAACAATAATGCGGCCCCGTGAACATCTCGCACCGTTCACGGGGCCGCCCCATGTTCAGATCACGCCGGGCAGAAACTCAATCGATCAGGTTCAGTCCGCCACCGACCTGAACGCACCATGCGAATGCGCCAGCTCGTCATCCGGCGGCACCGGCCCGATGGCGTCCCACAGCTCGACCCACTTTCCGTCCTCGATGCGCCATAGTTCGCAGAAGAAGTGGCGCTCGCCGGCAATGGATCCCTCCGAGAACGTCAGCACGAAGTTCCCGTCGGCCACCGTGCGGTGCAGGGTGTTGTAGGTCAGGGCGGAATCGTCCGCCTTGAGCTGTTTCAGGAAGTCGACCATGTTCTGCACGCCATCGGGGATATCCCCCGAGTGCTGCGTGAACTGGTCGTCCGCGCGCGTGAAGTTGCCGGCGGCGTCGTAATCCTGGCCCTGCAGGAACGTGGCCCAGGCCTTCTTCACGAAGGCGCGGTTGGCCTCGGTGTCGGCGGATGCATCCACCTTGGTGGGGCCGTCCAGCTGGGTGTGGCCTGATTCGTTGGGCGGCGTCTCATCCACCAGGCCGTCCCAGTGCTCCACGATCTGGCCGTCGGCCACGCGGTAGATATCGAACCCCACGTACACGGTGTCCGGATCCAGGCCGGGGTAGCGCCGTGCAAGGCGACCAACCCGGCCGCTTCGTCCACGAGGACGCGAGCGACGTCGTGCTGTAGCGCCTCGCCCGCGCCGGTGACCAGCTCCCGCAGGCCGTCCTTGCCGTTGGCCACGAGCGGTGAATGCTCCACGTAGTCCTCGGAGAAATTGCGGTCCAGGGTGCTCAGGTCGTGCTCGGTGAACAACTCTCGATCAGCGGTGAGCACGAGTTCTCGAATGTCAGTCATGATGCACTCCTTTCAGCGATTCAAGCGGGCCGTCAGTCCAGCGAGCTCATCACGTGCTTGACGCGCGTGTATTCCTCCACGGCGTACTTGGACAGGTCCTTGCCGTAGCCGGAGTGCTTGAAACCACCGTGCGGCATCTCGGCGACCAGCGGGATGTGCGTGTTGATCCACACACAGCCGTAGTCCAGATCGCGGGACATCCGCAGCGCGCGCCCGTGATCCTTGGTCCACACCGATGACGCCAATCCGTACTCCACACCGTTGGCCATCTCTACCGCCTGCTCCTCGCTTGAGAAGGTCTGCACGGTGATCACGGGGCCGAAGATCTCGTTCTGAATGGCCTCGTCGTCCTGCTTCAGGTCGGCCACGATGGTCGGTTCGAAGAAGAAGCCCGGGCAGTCCGCCTGCTTGCCGCCGGTGGCCACGGTCGCGTGCTCGGGCAGCCGTTCGATGAAGCCGGCCACCTGCTCCAGCTGCTTGGCGCTGTTGAGTGGGCCGTAGAGAATGTCCTCCTTCTCGGGCGTACCGAACGCGGTGTTCTTCGCGGCTTCGGTGATCTTTTCGAGGAAGTCGTCGCGCGCGTTTTCCTCCACCAGCACACGCGTGGACGCGGTGCAGTCCTGGCCCGCGTTGAACAGACCCGATTCCGCCAGGGTGGTCGCGGCGGCGTCCAGATCCGCGTCCGCAAAGACGACGCACGGGGCCTTGCCGCCCAACTCCAGGTGCGCGCGCGTCAGGTTCTTGGCCGCCGACGCCGCCACGGACAGTCCCGCACGCACGGAACCGGTGATCGACACCAGACCCGGGGTCGTGTTCGAGACGACCAGTTCACCCGTGTGGCCGTTACCCAGGACCACGTTAAAGGTGCCCTCCGGGAGGAACTCGCTGGCGATCTCCGCGAACAGCAATGTGGACTCGGGTGTGGTGTCCGAGGGCTTGAGCACAATGGTGTTGCCCGCGGCCAACGCCGGTCCCACCTTCCACACGGCCATCATCAGCGGGTAGTTCCACGGGGTGACCTGACCGACCACACCGATCGGTTCCCGGCGGATCACCGAGTTGAGGCCCTCCATGTATTCGCCGCTCGCCAGGCCCTCCATGAGGCGGGCCGCGCCGGCGAAGAACCGGATCTGGTCTGCGGAGACATCGACTTCTTCGGATTGGATCAAGTACTTGGGCTGACCGGTGTTGCGGGACTGGGCCTCGACAAGATCGGCTCCCCGGGCCTCGATGGCGTCCGCGATCTTGAGCAGTGCCAGCTGTCGTGCACTCGGGGTCATGCGACCCCATTCCTTGGCGGCCGCGGCCGCTGCGGCGTAGGCGGCGTCCACGTCAGCTTCATTGGAGTTGGGGGACTGGTCGATGACCTCCCCGGTGGCCGGATTGACCAGGTCGAACGAGTCGGAGGATGAGGATTCGGTGTAGGAATTGTTGATGAAGTTCTTGAGCATGAGTAACCATCTCCTGTTCACACCAGCGCCCGCGTCCGTCGCGGCGCAGCGCTCGAGGCACGTCACTGTGACCCCGAACACTTTTAGTTTAGTGCGTTAAGAGTCATCCAAAAGGTCACCCGAAGTGGGCTCGCATGGCCCTAATTTTCCGCCCCGGAGTGCCCCGAGTAGCGTTGGACCATGCCCGCGAATGCTAATGAACCGACCAGTGTGCGCCTGGATGTGTGGTTGTGGTCGGTCCGTCTGTTCAAGACCCGCTCTGCCGCGACCACTGCGTGTCGGGCCGGTCATGTGCGGCTCAATGCGGCGCCGGTCAAGGCGGCCCAGCCCGTTCGTGTGGGGGATCGAGTCACCGTTAGGCGCCCCGGGTGGCAGCAGGAATTCCAGGTCACCAAGTTGATCGTCAAGCGCGTGGGTGCCCCGGTGGCGGCGCAGTGCTACATCGACCATTCGCCGCCGCGGCCCGCTGAACTGAGCGTTCCCGTGGGTCGTCGAGACCGCGGTGCAGGTAGGCCCACCAAGAAGGATCGTCGCGAGATGGAACGACTGCGCGGTCTGGACGGTTCGCGCTAGTCCGCTGCGCTCCGAGGTCTCGGCGGGTGTGCTTACTGCCAGCCGGGACCGCGGTGCATGCGTGCCTACGGTGTGGGCAGCCATGCCGACTGCAGCGTTCCGA
>NZ_AJXN01000146.1 GCF_000286355.1 Kocuria atrinae C3-8
CACGCGGGGCAGCCACTCGGCCGGGACGCACCGTGGAGCGGCGCAACATCAACCGACAGCCACGGCACAGCGTGTCCCCCGGCGCCTCGCAGACCGCGCAACTCACGGGCAGCACCACGTCCGACGCCGCCGCGGCCCAGTTCCACAGGGCGGCACCGGCTCTGTCCAGGGCACGGGTGGGGCGAGAAGGATTCCTGGTCATGCCACCACCCAACTCTCGTTGGGACTACGACACCAGGGGAAACGCTCGATGTGGAGTGCGGTCACCCCGCGAAGGCTGTGTCCGTCACGTTGTCGCTCTGTTGGGCCCACGAGCTGCCGGTGAGCATGTAAAGGTTGCCGTCCGCAGCCCCGTAGATCCCGGAGGCCCCGTTGCCACCGGCCAGCGAGGTGACCCCCACCAGTGACGGGAGGGCATCGTGTGTACCGGACACGCTGTACTCGTGCGGCTGGGAATTGTCGTTCTTGCCGAGAGCCGTGGTGACAAAATTGGTGCCGGTGATCCACTGCACCGTGTCCACGTCCACATCCGCGGCCACCAGGTTGCCCTGCTTGAGTTCCGTGGGTCGGCCGGAGTCGTCGCGCACGATGCCCGCCAACCACACGTCCGAGGTTTCGCCCTCCTGATCCGTGGTGACGATGAGCGCCCGGTTGCCTTCGCGAGAAATCCTCAACCCGGCAATGCTCTGGTCGTCCAACCACTGCGCGGACACCGTCAGGGAATCGTCCTCGGAATCGGTGCGGGCCGCGTGCACCACACCATCCGTGCCCGAGCCCCACACCCAACCCTGGATGTCGAAGCTGGGGCGGGTGAGTTCCGGTCCCGTCCAACGCTGCACCGGCGACTCCCCTTGCACCGCGGTGTACAGAGTGCCGCTGCTGTCATCGATCCAGCCGAAATGTTCCATCGCCTGGTCCATGCCGGGCCGCACGATGCGCGAGTTCTCCGGCAGCGGGACATCATTGATCACCTCGGTCTGGCCGCCCTGGTAGAACGCGAGCTGGTTGTGGGACACCCCGATCTGGCGGTTGGGAACGGTCACTTCACGCACCGGATCGTCCATGTCGCTCCCGGAGGTCTCCACGGGTGCCCCGTTCACCGTCAGTTCCACACCGTCCACCGCGGGCACCGATTGCAGGGAGGCTTCGAGCTGTTGTTCGATCCGTTTGCCCAATTCGACATCGGCCGGGTCGAACTGACCCAGATTCAGTTCCACGGACGCGGTCGTGTCCGACACGGGCACCGCGGACCGCGCCAGGCCGGCTCCCGCGGGAATCGCGGATGTCACCGCGCCGTCCAGGTGCGGTGCCGGGCCCGCTAGAAGCTCTCGGACCATGGCCGTGGGCACCGTGGAGCGCTCAGCGAACCACCGGGGATCGGGCACCAAACGACCGAACTCGTCGTCGAAGAAGTACAGGGTGTACGCCTTGAAGATCTCGGTGAAGTCACCGTAGGGAATGATCACCCCGTCCGGGGCGTCGGAAATCCGCCACTGACCGTCCACGGACGTGAGCGAGAAGTCCAGAACCCGTGTGGTCCCCTCGGGCTGCTGCTCCAGCACACCGTTGGCGGCGCGTTCGGCGCTGACTTCCAAGCTGGTCCGGTACTCGCCGTCGTTGAGGCGCGGCACCGTGCTGGGTTCGCCGGAGTGCACCAGCACTCGAGCGTCCGGCTTCCAGGTGTTGGCCAACTGGGGTGTCAGGTACTGCCGCGCCACGGCGTAATCGTCCTGCGCACCGACTCCGGCGGCGAGGAACCCTTCCACGATCTCCTGCGCGCTGGCGCCCATCTGGGGCGTGGCCGGCGAATACTGCGTGGGCTGTTCTTCGGCCTCGGTGGTGGGTTCGACCACCTTGTGGACGGGCCCGGATCGCGGCATGGCCCCGCAGCTGGTCAGTGCCAGAGCACCAGCCAGGCGCAGGCGGCCGCCCATTGCCGACGCCGCCGTGGTCGCTGCTCGCTCACGTCACGTCTCATGCGTTCCCCGTTCCTGGCTGATCAGCGGACACCGCGGTGGACCCACCTTCTGCTGCCGGAGCGTCTGTCGAGTCAAATTCGCTGCTCCCCTCGGTGACTTGCTCATCCGTGAAGAGCACGGGCTGCGATCCCGTAGGGCTCGCATACGGGTCCAGTTGCGTGGTGAGCGCGAGCGATCCGGTGTCGGTCACGTGCGCCGTGGATTCTGCCAGCACGGGAGCCGGGGGCATGGGCAGCGGATTGGGCAGTTCCGGGTCCAACGGTTGGGTACGAATCAGGGCAGCGTGAGTCGGAAGCACGCGCCCTCCCCCGGGCGCGCCCACACGTCCAGTTGACCGCGGTGCAGGCGCGTGTCCTCCTGGGCGATCGAGAGCCCAAGACCGGTGCCACCCACCGTTCGAGCGCGAGCGGGGTCCGCGCGCCAGAATCGGTTGAACACCTTGGTGGTTTGTTCTTCCTCCATGCCGATCCCGTAGTCGCGCACCGCCACGGCCACGGCGTTCTCGTTGGAAGCCACATAAATTTCCACGGGTTTGCCGTCACCGTGTTCCAGGGCGTTGGACACCAGGTTCCTGATGATCCGGTCGATCCGTCGCTGGTCCATTTGCGCCACGCAGCGAGTCAGCTGCGAGCGCACGGTGAGCGTGGAGCCGCACTTGAGCACCAGGGGCCCCGCGGCCTCGACCACGTCGTAGATGACGGAGAAGATGTCCGTTGAGGCGATGTCCAACCTGGCCGCGCCTGCGTCGAAGCGCGAGATCTCCAACAGGTCGGACAGCATCGAGTCGAAGCGGTCCACCTGGTGGTGCAGCAGCTCTGCCGAGCGACGGTTGACGGGGTCGAACTCCTCACGAGCGTTGAACAGCACTTCCGCCGCCATCTTTACGGTGGTCAGCGGCGTGCGCAGCTCGTGGGACACGTCCGAGACGAACGTCTGTTGCATGGTGGACAATTGCTCGAGCTGGGTGATCTGCTCCTGCAGATTGTCGGCCATGCGGTTGAAGGATCGACTCAACCTGGCCACCTCGTTGGAGCCTCGGACTTCCATGCGCACGTCCAGATCGCCTTCGGAGAGCTGCTCCGAAACCCTGGCGGTACTGGACACGGGGCGGACCACTTCACGGGTCACGTACCAGACGATGGTTCCCACCAGCAGCAACAACGCCAACATGGACAGCAGTAGCACCGCGTGGATGGAGTTCAGGGTGACCTGGGGATCCGCGAAGTCATAGACGAAGAACAACCCGTAGCGCGCGTTCTGGTTGAGCTGAACCACGTCACCGATCACGATGACCGGTTGTTCGGCACCACCCTCTTGCATGCGCACAGAGGCGGGCTGCCAGTACGTTCCGTCCCCGTCCGCGACACGCTGCTGCAACTGCTGCGGGACCGAGGCCGAGGTCATCCACGGGCTCTGGGTCTGCACACCCACGAAGGACTGCCCGGCGCCGCGGTCGAAAGGAATCAGGATCCAGTGCCGCCCGGCCTCGTCCGAGTCCATGCTCATGGCACCCATGTGGAGTCGATCAGGGCCTGCACCTCGGTGCGGTCCGAGGCATCGGAGGCATCGAAACTGGCTTGCACATCCGCAATATCCGTGCGCGACTCCGCCAGCACCTGATTGAGGCGGTCGGAGAACAACCGGTCCGCAATCTGGTGGGACATGAAACTACCCGTGGCAAAGAACGCGAGCAGGGTCAGGGTCAACGCCACCAGGATGGCGCGGAACTGCAGGGACTGGTGCCAGCGCCGGGACAGGATGCGACGTCCCAGGCGGAGCCGTCGCAGCAACCTGGGATTGAATCGCGTGGAGCGCTGCTCCCGGCTATCGGCCGTCATCGATGCGAGTGGCCCCCGGCCTTGTAACCGATACCGCGAACGGTCAGGACCAGTTCGGGATTCTCCGGGTCACGTTCGACCTTGGAGCGCAATCGCTGCACGTGCACGTTGACCAGGCGGTTGTCCGCCGCGTGCGGGTAGCCCCAGACATCGCGCAACAGCTCGTCACGGCTGAACACCTGATTGGGCGATTTGGCCAGGGTGGTCAGCAGATCGAATTCCAGGGGGGTCAAGGAAATCTGTTCGCCGTCGCGAGTCACGGAGTGACCGGTCACGTCGATGACCACGTCACCCAGGGTGATCTCCTGGGTCGCACCGCGTTCGATGGGACGCAGTCGCGCCTTGACGCGGGCCACGAGCTCCGCCGGTTTGAAGGGCTTGGGAACGTAATCGTCCGCGCCCGCCTCGAGGCCGCGCACCACATCAGCGGTGTCCGACTTGGCAGTGAGCATCACGATGGGAATGTCCGAGGTCTGCCGAATGGTCTGGCACACCTGGATACCGTCCATACCGGGGAGCATGAGGTCCAGCAGCACGAGATCGGGGTCGGTGGACCGGAACGTTTCTTCCGCGGCAGAGCCGTCGTAGCAAAAGATGGGCTCGAAGCCCTCCGAGGACAGAACAATGCCGATCATCTCTGCCAACGCGGCGTCGTCGTCGACTACCAAAATACGTGCGTTCATGTGCGGCGTGTGCCCTCAACTTTCTACCGTGGCCACCTTGGGTGACCGCTGTCCTACTCTGCCGAGAAGTCTACGGCCTCGGTGCCTCTCAACCCTCGTTGCAGGTTTCCGTCAGCGCGCCCGCCACGTCCGTGCACCTTCGCAAGGCTCCGGCAAGCTCCGGCGGGGTCAGTGTGCCGACCTCAGCGACGGGCAGTACTCGCGATCCCAGCAGCGTCTCCGGGGCCATTCCCAGTTCACTCCATGGCCGCGCAATCGCGTCCACAACGTCACGAAGTGCGGGTCGACCGGTCACGGGCACCGCGCGGAACCACAGTTTCTGCCCGGTCTCCACGAGAGCCGCCAAAGGCTCCCACTCGTGGACGGGACCGGACGGCGGGTCGACCACGGCGGCGTCGGCGCCCACGTCACGCGCCCACCGAGCTCCGCACGACCCGTGGTGATGGCCACCTCTGCCGCGCCCGCGTCGCAGCACGCCGCGACAGCGTCGGTGAGGGCGTTGCGCACTTCCTGGCGCCCGATGGCACGCAGGGTGCGGTAGCCGCTCGCGGTGGGAATCGTGCCGTCCAACACGCGCTGCAGCTCGCTTTCGTCCAGATGGACGACGACGCCGCGGCCTTCCGTATTGCGTGCCATGTCACCGATGAACTCTGCGACCCCGGAGCACCAAGACTGAAGTAGCTCGCGCCGGGCACCGTGATCGGACTGCAATTTTTCGCGTTGTGCACGTGCACCCCGGCCGCCAAGCTGATGGGACCCACGATCGAGGTGAGCACGGGACCGCGGTCACCGTCCGACTCGTGACCGATCACGTCCGCCATCACGTTCACATCGCTCTGCAGCACGATGCGGGCGGCCCGCGAGTCCTTGCCCGGAACCGAGGTGATGCGCCAACCGTGCGGTTGCCGATCCGCGTACAGGGAGTCCAACATCGCGCAGGTACGGGCCAACGGCTCCGCTTGCGGTCCGCGATCGCCCAGAACGGGCAACACGGACAGGTGCGGTGCGCCCAGTTCACCGCGTATCACGGTGAAGGTTTCCACCATGTCGGTCCCGCGCAGGGGTTCGGTGAACGTGGCGGTCACGGCGGTGGCTGCCGGATCGGTCGCGGTGGTTGGCGTCTCAGTTGCGCTCACGAGGCGTCGGAGCGCTGGTGGTCTTCGGAGATGGCCTCGTGATGCCGGATGACCTCGCTGATGATGAAGTTGAGGAACTTCTCCGCGAACTCCGGATCCAGGTGCGCGGCCTCCGCGAGCGCGCGTAACCGTTGGATCTGCGCCTTCTCACGCTCGGGGTCGGCCGGCGGGAAGTCGTTCTTGGCCTTGAGCACGCCCACTCGCTGGGTGGCCTTGAAGCGTTCGGCCAGCAGGTGCACCAGAGCGGCATCGATGTTGTCGATCGTTCCGCGCATGCTCCGCAGCTCGGTCAGGGCCTCCTGCGACGCCTGCTTGCTCAGACTCGAGGCATGGGGGTCCACGATGGCGTGGTCGGTGACGGGCGGGGTGGAGTGATCAGAGGCGCTGGTCATGCTGCCACTTTAGTGGGCGCCGGCCACCGCGGTCGCACGATCCGCGTATGCGGCGTCGATCGTTGCCTGCCCGAGCACCCGGGTGCCTGGTACACGACCATGGTCTGTCCGGGAGCTACGCCGCGCTGAGCCTCGCGCAGTCGCACGTTGAGCCGTTCCTCGCCATCAGTGCGGGTCAGCCATGCCACGGCATCCGCGGGATCCCCGTGGGCACGCACCTGGACCTGCACGTCGAAACGCTCACTGGTTTCGTCGTCTTCTGCCATGTTCATTACCTCGACCGGCGGCAGGCCGGCCCACGAGGGGCGGATGCCTTCCATCACGTCGATGGCCAACAGCGCCTCCGGACCCACGACCACCTCATTGGTCTTGGGGCGGATCTCTAGCACGAAACGGGGCTTGCCGTCCGGCGCGGGAGTGCCGATTCGCAGTCCCTTGCGCTGGCCCACGGTGTAGGCCTGGGCACCGCGGTGTTCACCCAGTTCTTCGCCCTCGGAGTCCACGATGCGTCCCGGGTTGAGCTCCATGTGGTCCTCTAGCCAGCCACGGGTGTCACCGTCCGGAATGAAGCAGATGTCATGGGAGTCGGGCTTGTTGGCGACCGACAATCCGCGAGCCTCGGCCTCCGCACGCACCTCGGCCTTGGACGGCGTCTCGGCCAGCGGGAAGATCGCGTGGTCCAGCTGCTCTGCGGTCAACACGCCCAGCACGTAGGACTGGTCCTTGGCCCAATCGGCGGCGCGGTGCAGTTCCTTGTGGCCGTTCTCGTCCTCGATGACCTTGGCGTAGTGGCCGGTGCAGACGGCATCGAAACCCAATGCCAGGGCCTTCTCAAGGAGGGCTGCGAACTTGATCTTCTCGTTGCAGCGCATGCAGGGGTTGGGGGTGCGGCCGGCGGCGTACTCGGAAATGAAGTCCTGGACCACGTCTTCCTGGAAGCGCTCGGAGAAGTCCCACACGTAGTACGGGATGCCGAGTTTCTCGGCGGCGCGCCAGGCGTCACGGGAGTCCTCGATCGTGCAGCAACCGCGAGCGCGGTGCGCAGGGTACCGGGGGTCCGCGAGAGTGCCAGGTGCACGCCGGTGACCTGGTGCCCTGCTTCCACGGCGCGCGCTGCGGCCACGGCGGAGTCCACTCCGCCACTCATCGCTGCCAAAACCCGCACGGAACTGCCTCCAGAAAATTTGATGAATAGAGCTTGCAGAAATCTTTTAATCAACGGCGCGCGGCGGGTATCTATTCCCCGGGGCGGTCGGAAATCGTCAGCGTGAACCCGTGGTGGCACGTGCCCGGATAATCCCGCGGCCTTGGCGCGAGTGTAGACCTCCGCCACTGCGGCGATCACGGTGTCCACGTCCGCCTCGGTGGTCCCATGGCCCAGGGAGAATCGCTGTGCGCCGCGCGCGGTCTGCTCGTCCACTCCCATGGCCAACAACACGTGCGAGGGCCGTGGAACTCCCGCGTTGCACGCGGAACCCGTGGAGGTTGACACCCCAGCGGCGTCGAAAAGAAACAGGATGGAATCCCCCTCGCACCCGGGGAATGTGAAGTGGGCGTTGCCCGGCAGTCGGGTGGGGTGTTCGGCCTCGCGCTCGGGTGACTCGGGAGCGGTACCGCGCAGCACGGCGTCGGGAACCTCACGACGAATCCCAGCGATCAGGCGGTCCCGCAGACCGGCCAGGCGGATGATCTCGGCGGCTGATCGGTGAGTACTGACTCCGCCGCCGCGCCGAACGCTGCGGCTCCCGCGGCGTTGACGGTGCCCGAGCGAACGTCGCGTTCCTGTCCCCCGCCGTAGCTGGAGGGTTCGAGCTTCACGGTGCGGGGCGCATACAACGCGCCCACGCCCACCGGTCCGCCGAGCTTGTGCGCGGAAACGGCCAGCGTGCTGATCCCGGTCAGGTGCGCGTTCACGGGAATGGAACCGAAGGCCTGAACGGCGTCCACGTGCAGGGGAACGTCGAAGGATGCGCAGATCTCACCGATCTCGGCGATCGGCTGGACCGTGCCCACCTCGTTGTTGGCCCACATGACGGTGACCAGTGCAACGCGGTCAGCCACGCGCTCCAGAGTTTCCCGCAAGGACTCCGGGGCAACCCGCCCGTTCTCGTCCACGGGCAACCATTCGAGCTGGGCACCCTCGTGCTTCTCGAGCCACTGTGCCGTCTCCGTGACCGCGTGATGCTCCACCGGGCTCAGCACCACCACGGTGCGCGCGGGATCGGCCGCACGGCGAGCGCGGTACAGTCCCAGAATTCCCATGTTGTCGGCCTCGGTGCCGCCGGAGGTCAGAATGACCTCCACGGGCTCCGCGCCCATTCCCAGGGCGACCTGTTCACGTCCGATCTCCAACGCCATCCGCGCGGCGCGGCCGCCCGAATGCAGGGACGCCGGATTGCCACCGCGACGCACCTGCTCGGTGAAAGCCTCCAGGGCTTCGGGCAGCATGTCGGTGGTGGCGGCGTGATCCATGTAGACGTGTTCGGACATGCGCGCCATTCTAGATCCGTTGCGGCATCCTGGCTGTGACGGTCACCTCCAAAGGCCACGGGGCCCGGGGTCGATGCTGTCCCCTGTGCCGCCGGTGGCGCCTTTAGAATCGCCCCTATGCTGCACATCCTTTTTCACACCCCGGAGATCCCGGGCAACACCGGTAACGCCATTCGGCTGGCGGCATGCACCGGAGCACGGTTGCACCTGGTCGAACCCCTGGGATTCAACTTCAGTGACGCTCACCTGCGCCGGGCGGGGTTGGACTACCACGACCTCGCGGTCATGGACGTCCACCCCACCATCGAGGACGCGTGGGAGAAACTCGGCGACGCTCGAGTTTTCGCGTTCACGTCCCATTCGGACGTGCGGCACACGGATGTCAGCTATCGCGACGGGGATGTGCTGCTCTTCGGCCGCGAATCCACCGGACTCCCGGACGAGGTTTTGCACGACCCACACGTCACCGAGCGCGTGCGCATCCCCATGCTTCCGGGGCGGCGTTCACTCAACCTGGCCAATTCCGCCTCGATCGCGATGTACGAGGCCTGGCGCCAGTTGGGTTTCCCCGACGGCGTGTGATCAGCCCTGCTCGGCGGCGTCGGACACCGTGACGGTGGCCTTTTCCTCGTTGCCGTTGCGGATGTAGGTCATCTCGGCCTCCGAACCGGCGGCCAGCTCGCGCACCGTGGCGGTCAGAGCATCGGCATCCTCGATGCGCTTGCCGTTGAATTCGGTGACCACGTCATCGGCGCGCAACCCGGCGTCGTCGGCGGGCGAACCGGACTCCACGCTGCGCACCAGAGCACCGTTGGAGAACTGGGTCGAGGAACCGCCGGAAGCTTCCGAATTGGCGGAAACGGACGCGCCCAAGTAACCGTGGGTCGCCTTGCCGTTGTCGATGATTTCCTGAGCAACCCGCTTGGCCGTGTTGGACGGGATGGAGAAACCCACGCCGATGCTGCCCGCAGCGGTGTTGGACGAGGATCCCGCCGCGGAGGCAATGGCCACGTTGATGCCGATGACCTTGCCATCCGCGTCGATCAGCGGGCCACCCGAGTTGCCCGGGTTGATCGCGGCGTCGGTCTGGATGACGTTCAAGTACACGGAGGACTGCGCCTGCTGCGAGCCTGGCTGGCCGTTGTCCGGGAAGTTGAAGAAGAAGTCCTGCGGCCCGCCGGGGCTCTCCTGCGATTCACTCGGGGTATCGGGAGCCGCGGAGGAGGCCACAGAAATGGTCCGGTTGAGCGTCGAGACGATGCCGTCCGTGACGGTTCCGGACAGCCCCAGCGGCGCGCCGATGGCAATGGCCATGTCACCCACGTTGAGCTGATCCGAATCGCCGAACTCCGCGGGAGTCAGACCCTGCGGATCCACCTTGAGCACGGCCAGATCCGACTGCGGGTCCGTGCCCACGATCTCGGCGGATCGCACGGAGCCGTCCGAGGTCTGCACCTGAATGGTCGCGTTGGAAGCCGTGCCGTCCAGGGTGACCACGTGGGTGTTGGTCACGATGTGACCCTGGTCGTCGATGATCACGCCGGAGCCGCTGCCCTGTTCGCTGTTACCCGTTGCGGAAATCGTCACAACGGACGGGGAAGCCTTCTGGGTGGCTGCGGTGGTGGAGTTGACGGACTCGGTGTCATTGACGATCACCGGAGACGTGTTGCCCGTGCTGCTCACCCCGGAACCGTTGTCGTTGAGAGCGTCCGTTCCAACCGCTGCCCCGGCACCGATCAGCCCCGCCAGCAGCATGCCGGCGATCATGGCTCCCCCGGAGAATTTCTTGCGGGCGGGGGCCTGTGCAGTGGCCGCACCGTGCCCGCCGTAAGGCTCATATCCCGGACCACCGTAGTGACCAGGGGACGCATCGCCGGCCTGAGGAAGCGGCTCCGTGTATTGGTTCTCCCACGCGCCGTCGCGCTGGCTCTGATAACCATTGGGAGTGCGCTCGGTTCCCCCGGTGTACTCACCGTACTGCGGGACGGAACGCTGAGGGTCGCTGCCTGGGCGCGGCTCACGCGGGTCGTTCATGTGTGCTCCTCACAACGTGTGCCGGTGGAATCCCGGCCTTTTCTGAGGCCCAGTATGCTGCCCGGCACTGAGTCGTGGCTGAATGGACTGGGTTCTCTGTGAACACTGCCTGAATGTCCTCCCCATGATCTCTGATCACGTGACGCGTACAGGGCTGCAGCGTAGGCTTTCAGCGAAGAGGCCGCTCGTGTGCTCAGCACCCCGGGTTGTCTCTGGCCCGGTAGTCGCTCAACGAAATGAGGATCATGAGCCGTCCCAGCTCACTCCGTCGGACCCTTGCGACCGCGGGCGCGTGCATCGCCCTCACGGTCTCGGCCCAGCCGGCGTTCGCCGAGCCACCGGCCCCGGTGGATCCCGGGACTCGCATCGTGGACTCCTCCAACGTGTTGAACAACGAGTCCCAGCTGCAGGATGGCATCAACGAGGTTGCCAACGAGCACAACATCACCCTCTACGTGGTCATGGTGGATCGCTTCACCGAGCCCTCGGATCCTTCCGGCTGGGCCCAGGAGTTCGCGCGGGAGAACGGCTTCGGCACGAATGACGCAGTCCTGGCCGTAGCCACCGAATCCCGCCAGGCTCGGTTTTTTTCGGAAGGATCCGGCCCCCTGAGTCAGTCCCAGGCGCAAGAGATCTACAACAACAATGTGGTCCCCGCCCTGCGCGAAAGTGACTGGGAGGCGCCGCCATGGGTGCCGTGGACGGCATCAACAGCGAACTGGGCGGCGTCAGCATCGACGGCGCGGGCGGCGTGATCGGCGGCGTCGTGGTTCTGGGCGGAATCGCCGCGGCCGGTGTGGGCGTGGCAGCGCTCATGGGCAAGCGGCGTCGTGGGCGGAACCAACCCCCGCCAGGGCAACGCGCCC
>NZ_AJXN01000147.1 GCF_000286355.1 Kocuria atrinae C3-8
TGGGAACGTTGCGCATGGCAGCGCCCTGTCGTGGAGCCGCAGACTGGGGCCGGGGCGGAGCCGTGATGATGGGGGTCTGCGCGGTCCACAGCTCACTTTCCGTGAGTGGTTCGCCGCGGTCGTGGTGCTCGCCGGTCCACACTTCGCGTTCTGGCCGAGGTCCCGGTGCGGGACGATGTCCCGGGGGAAGATGCCCCTCGACCACGACCTTCGTCGATTGCTCGCTCACTTCATGGCCTCCTGTGAATTCTCCTGGTCCGCGGTGGTGGACCACGGCGCCATGCGGAAGTTCGATGCGGAATAGAACGGCACGGGCTTACCCGCCACCGGCGGCCCGGGGACCGTCTGGGAACTGATGGCCTGGTCCCCCGGTTCCAGGTGTTGGATGGGATTTCCGCCCCAGTTGCCGTCCGCAGGAACGGTTTCTTGGCGCATGACCAGCGAACCCGGGCCCACCGTGGAACGCTGCTCGATCGTGGCGCCGGGCAGCACAAAGCTGTTGGGCCCCAGTGTGGAGCCCTGTTCCAGGGTCACGGGTTCCAGGCGCATGATGCGGTCGTGGAACAGGTGGGTCTGCAGCACGGTGCCCCGGTTGACGGAGACGCGGTCCTCGAGCTCTACCAGGTCGAACTCCGGCAGCCACCAGGTCTCACACCACACGCTGCGACCGATCTTGGCGCCCATCAGGCGGGTCCACATGTTGAACATGGGCGAGCCGATGCTCAACCGCACCAAGGACGGCACGGCCAGCGATTCGGCAAAGACATCCGCGAGCTCATTGCGCCACACGAACGAGCTGAACAGCGGACGCTCCCCCGCACGGAAGCGGCCCATGAGGGACCACTTGACCAGCACGGGAACCAGGCACGCCAGCGTACTGGCGACGATCAGGACAGGACCGGACCAGAGGAACGTGTAGAGCACTCCGCTCAGTCCCTGGCCGTAGGCCATGTAGATGCTGGTCAGGGTGAAAACGATCAGCAGATCGATCCACGCGGACACCATGGCCGGCACCACGCGGAACAGTTCCACGAAGGCCCGGGCAGCCTTGAGTCGGCGCGGCGGTTGGAACGTCACGTCGTCGTCAGCGTTGGCCTGCGCACGCGCAATAGGTTCCGCATTGCGTCCGAGCCAGGATGAACCGGCCGGGGCCTTGTGGGGCGCCGAGCTGAGCACGGCCACCAGCACATCGTTCGGCAGGTCCCGGTCCGGACCGACGATCGCCGAGTTACCCACGAACGTCCGCTCACCAATGACGGAGGTACCCACATTCAGCCAGCCGAAACCGGAGCGGTGCGAGGCCACCAGTGAGTGGTCGGCCAGGAAGGAACCGTCCTTCAAGGAGGTGAGGTGCGGAATCGACTCCATGGTGGAAATCTCCACGTTGCGGCCGACCCGAACGCCCAACAGGCGCATGAACCACGGGGTCACGCAGGACGCATAAATGGGATAGGTGGAGATCAGGGTGCGCTGCAGCAGCATCTCCGTCAACCACGTGGCCCACGCGACCTTACCGGTGTGTGGGAAGTATCCCGGGGTGATCATGTCCGCCACGAGTCGGATACACCCGGCCACGAGCAACAACCACGTGGCCGCGGTCAGCACCGTGAACACGGGAACCCACAGCGCCAGGAACGAGAAGACGTCCTGGTAGCGCTCCAGGAAAATGATCTCGATCAGCGCCAACACGGCACCCGGAATGATGGCCAGCAACGGCAGCACGGAAATCAGTGCCACGCCACCGGAATAGGCCACGTGGGCCTGGAATTTGCCCCACGATCCAGTGTGGGAACGTCCTGCGGCGCCACCTCGGGCCAGGTCTCCCCCGCGGTGCCCAGATAGACCAGCGGCGAACCGCCCCACAGTTCACCGTCCGGAACCGTTCCGCTCACGTGGGAACCGGGCGAGATCTCTGCCCATTCGCCCACGCGGCTCCCGGGGTCCAGGAGCGTGCGCGTACCGAGTCGCGCGTGCGCCCCGATCTCGATGGCACCCACGTGCAGGGTGTCACCGTCCAGCCAGTATCCGGCGATGTCCGTCTCCTGTTCGAGCGAGGCGTTCTCGCCAATGGTCACCAGACCCGTCACGGGCGGCAGAGCGTTGAGGCTGGCGCGGTGGCCCACCGTGTTGCCGAACAGTCGGTGCAGTGTGCGTGCCATCGGAGTGCCCAGCAGAAGTTCGTACTTGTTGAACACCACCAGGCGTTCCGCAGCCCAGATCCGCAGGTGGGTCCAACCGCCACGCGGATAGTGCCCGGGCTTGAGGCCCGCGTTCAGGGCCCGCACCGCGGCGGCTCCCAGGAGAACACGTCCGGGCAGGGAGAACATCACGAGCCACCCCAGGAACAGGGGCCAGAACGGAGGACGAGGCACCCAGGCAGCATCGACCACCACAGACAGCACCCACACGACGATGAGCGAACCCATCACGTAGCGCAGGCCGTTGAGGATGCACAGTCCCACCAGGAAAGCCCCTTGGGCCCACCCAGTCCACCCCGGCATCCGTTCCGGTCCCGCTTCGAGTCGGTCGATGCTTCCAAGGTCTCCAGGTAGGAGGCCATCCCGCGCAGAGTGGGGTCCGCGTAGATACGAGCAATCTCGGTATCCGGGTGGGTCTGCCGCAGCGCAGAGACCAGCCGAGCCACGCCCACCGAGCTGCCGCCCAGCGCGAAGAAATCACTGTCCGCGGTGAACGGCAGGGGTCCGAGCTGGTCCGCCCACAGTTCGGCGAGCCAGACGAGATCCGGGTCGAGGTCCGGCTCGTCATCCCCGCCGGAGTTGGGCAGCGGCCACGGCAGTGCCTTGCGGTCGACCTTGCCC
Organism: Kocuria atrinae C3-8; assembly: GCF_000286355.1. Classification (GTDB taxonomy): domain Bacteria; phylum Actinomycetota; class Actinomycetes; order Actinomycetales; family Micrococcaceae; genus Kocuria; species Kocuria atrinae_A. The sequence goes on from NZ_AJXN01000147.1 coordinate 2,820, forward strand.
GAGGTCTTGAGCGGCAGTTCGTCCATCAGGCACAACGCGGGAACGAGCTGTCCCGGCAACCGTTCGGACAGCCATACGCGCGCCTGAGCGAGGTCCACGGAACCTTCGGATTCCGGGACCAGGTAGCCCGCGATCACGCTGCTGCCGCCCGGAGTGGAGTGCACCGCACACGCGCCGGCCCGCACGCCGGTACCCGGGACATGTGGTCGTCGATCTCACCGAGCTCGAGACGTCGCCCGGACACCTTGACCTGGTCGTCCGCGCGTCCGGCGAACACCAAACCTTCCTTGTCCGCGCGCACCACGTCACCGGTGCGGTAGGCCCGCTCCCAGCCCAGGGCAGGCAACGGCGCGTACATTTCGGCGTCCTTGGCGGGGTCCAGATAGCGACCCAGGCCGACGCCGCCCACGATCAGTTCGCCGGTTTCTCCCCAGGCCACGGGCTGACCCTCGGAGTCCACCACGGTGAGCTCCCACCCCGGAACGGGGAGCCCGATCCGCACGGGATCCTCACCCGTGAGGATGGCGCCGGAGGCGATGACCGTGGTTTCGGTCGGCCCATAGGTGTTCCATACTTCTCGGCCAGGACGCACCAAATGTTTGGTGAGTTCCAACGGACAGGCCTCACCGCCGAAAATCAGCAACCGCACGGTGTCCAAGGCTTCTCGGGGCCATAGCGATGCCAGTGTCGGGACAGTAGAAACTGCGGTGATGTGATGTTCCACGATCCACCGGCCCAGGTCCGGTCCGGAGCGCACGATGTCCCGTGGTGCCGGGACCAGCGTGGCGCCGTGGCGCCATGCAAGCCACATTTCCTCGCAAGAGGCGTCGAAGGCTACGGACAGGCCGGCCATGACTCGGTCCCCCGGTCCCAGGGGCCTGCGCTGGAGGTACATCAACGCTTCCGCATCCACGAGCGCGGCCGCCGAGCGGTGGGTAATGGCTACGCCCTTGGGCTTGCCGGTGGAGCCCGAGGTGAAGATGATCCAGGCATCATCGCGAGTGCGGGGCGAGCCGATGTCGTTGGTGGTCTTGATCTGCTCAACCCGAGTGAGGTCGAGGTTTCGACCGAAAATAGCGGCTACCCCGGCTTCTTCCCACACGGTTCGTGCGCGCTCATCGGGATCATCCCAGTCAACGGGAACGTACGCCGCACCGGCAAAGAGCGTGGCCAGGATGGCCACGTAGAGGTCGATGCTTCCGGACGGTACGCGAATACCGACGCGGTCACCGCGCCCCACACCGAGGTCCCACAGCCGCTGGACGTGGGTTTCGATGAGGTCTTCGAGCTCGCCGTAGGCCACCCGCTGATGTTCGTCTTCCAGCGCGATGCGTCCGGGTACTGCGAGACCGTATCGAGCACGATATCGACCAGTGTGCGCGCCTGCGGCGGTTGCTCCACCGGATAGACGGCGCGGTCCTCGGCTATTTCTATTGTCGATCTGTTGTGAATCCTATGGTGGTTTTCCACGGACAAGGCTTCCCCCAAACGGATAACCATTGAACACAGGGGTAGCCGGGCACCGTCAATTCACGACGATGAACTATGAGGTGCTGTGAAAGTCATCCGGCCCAGTCCCCCGACGGTCCGGATTGCGCGTCACATCAACGCGCCTATCAAATGACAGCATCCCCCTGCTGATTATTTTTTGCGTTAATCGTACATCCTCCCAAGTCAGAGGACAATTTAGGTGAAAAACGATTTAGTATGTGCGACGCGATCTCAGGCGTCGGCGGCTTTCATCAGGTCGTCCAGAATCCGCGCATCGGGCATGTCGTAGTGGTCGTGACCGGGCAGCAGCTCCAGATCAACCTCTTGGAAGCCTTCATCGTCGTAGAAATCAGCGCCCGCGACGGCGGCACTCACAGCGTCGAACGGAGCCGATTCAGTGGAGCCGTCATCTTCCTCGCCCGTGATCCACCACAGGGGCATGCTCTCCATTTGAGACTCCGTGGCAGCCTTGTCGAGGTCCAACGGGGCACCGCCGCCACCTACCATTGCGGCTCCGGCGGTGACCAGATCTCGCGGGCCGGCGAGAATTCCGTAGCTGAGCATCTCCGCGCCACCGGAATAACCCATCCAGGTGATCCGCTCCCGGTCTACCGGGAAGTCCTGCAGGATCCGGTCGTTCACGAGTGACGTCAGCCAATCGCGATTGGCGTCGAGATTTTCCCACCAGGTGGGGTCATGAGCCCTGTCCGGAGTGCGCGGCACCACCAGCAACGCATTGTGAGAAGCAGCCACTGCGGCCAGGCACGTAGTGCGGCCGCTGGGGTCGTGGTACTCCCGAGCGCCGTCGCCGTGCAAGTGCATGACCAATCCGACGGGCTTCTCCGTATTCACGCCGCCGTCGATCACGTGATACTGCCCGGTCAAACCGTTGTGATCGTAAGTCTGCGCCATCTCCCCCAGCTCGCCCGCAGCGGAGTACGTGCTGCCCGCGCGGAAACTCGCATCGATGATCTGCGTGGGTTCCGCGCGGGGGTCATCCGCCGCAAGACCGTAGGTCGTGCAGCTGACAGCTGTGGATTCTTCATCGGGATCGAGAGAGAACAAGAGGGGGGAAAGGGCAGTTCCCGTGGCCAGTACGAGTGCAGCGCCGAGCGCAACGCGAGCGGTGACAGTTAGGGAGCCGTCCCCCGAATGTCGGGTCGGCATGGGCAGATTCTATCGGGATCGGCGCACCTGCTACGAACCTGACGCGGCGTAACCTGTAAATACAGAGATACCCCGCCATCAGGCGGGGCAACTCTCTCCAAGAATCAATGGTGCTGTGGGATCCCTCGACCCACCGTGACGTCACTCAAGATCGGGTCTTTGTGCGTTGGCAGCAGCAGTGGATCCCGCAGAAGTCCCACCACCAGACCGGCACAAGCACCGAGCAGAAGCAGGCCGGACAGGTAAGTCGCCCACTGTGTGAAGTTGCTGCCGACGAACTCGACAACCACGAACGCAAGCAGCACCGGGCCGGTCCATCGCGGTGCGGCACCGGAACGAAGGTGAGCGATGCCCAGGAGTATCAGGCCCACCACCGTGCAGAGCAGTCCGGCGATCATGAACGGTATGAGCGGCGGGTAGGACTGTAGTTGGCCGGCGGCCACGGCGTTGGCAAGCGGGTCCGCAGCCATCGATTGGCGGGCCATCTCCACACCGCTGTAAACAGCATGTCCGAAACCGCCGAGCACGGTGAGCGAGCCACCGATGATGGCCAACTTGGGGCTGGCCGGGTGTAACCATGCCCCAACACCGGCAAAGCCGATCATGCAGGCCAGCTGGCTGACGGCCAGCGCCAGAATGGCGATCTGGCACTCACGCCGGCATCGGCGATGGCGAGCAGACTGTCGAAGGGATCATCGAAGTGGTCGGGTAAGAGCATTGTCCAGATGATCGACAATGCCGCGAAGAGTATGAGACTGGTGGCGACGAGAAGTCGGAGTTTCTTGTTCATGTCTCCAGCACACCGCAACGGGCTGCCCCCGTCATCGGCCACACGTCGCGACTATTGTCATCCACGGGATGACGCCACGCGCGCGCATCTCGCCTACCGTTAACTCATGGAGCGCCACCGGCCCAGGTTTGTAGATCTGATGATCGTCCTCGCGGTGCTCCTTGTCGGCCTGATGGAGATCTGGATCCCGTTCGCCTCGCGAGCCGGAGACGGGCACCTCTGGTTGTCGTCGGCGCAGGTGGTGATCGTTGCGGCAGCCATGGTGGTGCGCCGCACCCGTCCGTTGATTGCGGCCGGGGTGACGTTCGTGCTGTTCAGCGGCCTGCACATTGCCGGGGTGACCTTCCTCCTGTTCTACGGGCAGTTCGTTCCCATGGTGCTGACGACCTTCGCTGTGGCCCGCCACGGAAAGGGTCGTGAACCTTACCTTGCGCGGCGCTGATCATCGGCACCATGCTGGTCGGAGACTTGCTGGTCCCTGAATTGCAGGACCCGGATGAGATCGTCTTTCACTGGAGCGTGCTCTTCGGTGCCTACGCTCTCGGAACCTGGCAGCGGGTGATGGCGAACCAGGCTGCGCAGCGCGCCAACGAGCGATCGACGCCGATCGTGAGGCTGCGACGACGGCTGCGGCGGCCATCCTCGAGGAGCGCACCCGGATGGCGCGTGAACTGCACGACGTGGTGGCCCACGCGATGAGCGTGATCGTCGTCCAGGCGGGTGCAGCCCAGCTCGTCACCGATGACGAAGAGGAGGTCCGCCGCTCACTGGAGACGATTCGCAGCACCGGGGCCGACGCACTGGCCGAAATGAGGCGGTTCGTCACGATGCTCCGAGACCCGGAGGAGACCGCTTTGCGGGTACCTCAACCGGGACTCGCCGCGGTCGAACAGCTCGTGAACGAGGCCAGGGCCAATGGTCTACCGGTCACTTTCGAGGTGCACGGCACCCCACGGAATCTACCGGCGGGGGTTGACCTCGCGGCCTATCGGATCATCCAGGAGGCGTTGACCAACACACGGCAACATGCGTCGGGGGTCTCGTCGATCGAGGTGATCATCGATTACGGCTCAGACATGCTGCGATTGGGGGTCCACGATGACGGGTTGGCCATGGCCCAGACCTCCGGTTCGGGTCACGGTCTGATCGGGATGCGCGAACGGGTTCAGCTCTACGGCGGGTCTTTACGTGCCGGGCCATCGGACTCTCGTGGCTTCATGGTGGTTGCCGTCCTACCTCTGGAGGCATCATGACTATCTCGGTGTTGGTCGTCGACGACCAGGACCTGCTCCGGGCGGGTTTCCGGCTGATATTAGAGAAGTCTGGGTTCCACCTCGTCGGTGAGGCCGCGGACGGCGTCGAAGCTATCGAGCGCGCCCGGGCACTGTCACCGGATGTAGTGCTGATGGATATTCGAATGCCGCGGTTGGACGGGATCGAGGCCACCCGCCGGATCGTGGCGCAGCGCCCCGCGACCAGGGTGCTGGTGCTCACGACCTTCGATCTGGACGAGTACGTCTACGACGCCGTGCGGGCGGGGGCATCCGGGTTCGTTCTGAAAGATCTGCGTCCCGCCGATCTCGTTCGGGCCGTGGAGATTGTCTCGGAGGGCGAGGCAATGCTCGCCCCGCAAGTGACCCGGAGGCTGCTCGAACAGTTCGCACCCTCGCCGTCACAGACGGTGGCCTTGCCCGCTCTGACGGAGCGTGAAACCGAGGTGCTGCGGCTGATAGCCACGGGGAGGTCCAACACCGAAATAGCAGGTCAACTTTTCCTCAGCGAGGCAACGATCAAGACCTACGTGTCACGGTTGCTCACCAAGGTCGGCCTGCGCGACCGCGTGCAGTTGGCCGTCATGGCCTACGAGAGCGGCCTCGTCCACCCCGGCACAGAGTGAGTCCGGGTTATAGGCCAAAATAT
>NZ_AJXN01000148.1 GCF_000286355.1 Kocuria atrinae C3-8
CAGGTTGACACCCTGCGTTTAGCTGCCTACCTCTGCCACAAATGTTCCCGGCGAACCAGAATTGCGTACCTCTGCCCGAAATGTTCGCGAGGCGCTGGAACTGCGTACCTCTACCGTAGATGTCAGCGTGTGCGCGAAAGGAGGGTCTCCCGGGGCACGATTTACTGATTTACTCCGGTACTAGGACGATGGCGCAACGTACTCGTGGTGCAGGTCGCTGACCTTGGCAATGTGATCGAAATCGTGGTCGGCCGCGAGTACAGTCGCGCCGTTCACAATCGCATACCCCGCGATCAGGATGTCGAGCGAGCCGGCCGCACGCACAAGCCCCGAGTTCCAAAGGGCACCTTGGATATCCAGGACGAGCGACTCATCAGGAGCATGTTCGAGCGGAAACCCTAAGGAAATCTGCTGTCGATAAAGCGTGTACTGTTCCGGCGATCGAGCACTATGGCAAAACTCCAGAACCTGGGGCGCACAGGTCACGAAGAGATCCGACGGTGCCTGTTCGATGTGACGGAGTCGAGCCGCGATTCGCTGATCACCGGACGCCAATCTCGCCCATACCGAATTATCAACCAAGTAATCGGTCACGAACTGGGCAATTCTGAGCTTGGTACCTCGTCTGTTGGAGCGCCAAGTCCAGACTCAAGGTCCGTCAATTCGGCGATTCCATCAATCATCGCGCCTTCTGCTTGGAAGCGATCAGCCTGCGGAGAGCTAGATCGAGGACAGCGCGGTTTGAACGCTCACCAGTGAGAATTCGAGCTCTTTCTATGAGCCCAGGGTCAAGGTCAACACTCGTCATTGCCATGGTCCACCCCTTCCATTATATGGTTCATTATATGCTCCGTGGGTATCAGTTGTACATGGCAGGACGGTGCGGCCTGTTACCTTGGCCGGGTTTCCCAGAACGCTACGGCGCTCGCCGCAGCGACGTTGAGGGAATCCACTCCGTGGCTCATGGGGATGATCACGTGGCGATCAGCGTGGTAAAGGGTCGCGTCGCCGAGTCCCTGACCCTCCGTGCCAAGAATCAGAGCGAGCTTCTCGGGCTTCTCGGCAGCGAGCTCGTCAACGGTCACCGCATCATCCGAAAGCGCGAGTGCCGCCGTGAGGAAGCCGGCGTCCTTGACGATCTGCAGGTCTGCCGTCCAGTGGTTGAGCCGCACCCAGGAACCTGGAACACGGTTCCCATCGACACCCGAACGGCCCGGCGGTACAAGGGGTCGGCGCAGCGCGGGGTGACCAGAACGGCGTCGACATCCAAGGCCGCCGCGGAACGGAAGATCGCCCCTACGTTCGTGTGGTCCACGATGCCCTCGAGGATCGCCACACGGCGAGCGGAGGCCAGCACGTCGGGCAAGGAAAGCGGGGCCGGGCGGTGCATGGCGGCAATCGCCCCGCGGTGAAGGTGGAAGCCGGTGATGTGCTCGAGCACGTCGTCAGAGCCGACGAACACCGGAACGTCGTAGGCGTTGAGGATGTCGCGCATGTCGTCGAGCCATTTCTCGGCCATGAAGAACGAGCGAGGCTGGTGGCCGGCGTCTAGGGCGCGGCGCAGGACCTTGGAGGACTCGGCGAGGTAAAGCCCGCGCTCGGGTTCGATCTTTCGGCGCAGGGCCACGTCCGTGAGGCTCGTGTAATCGGCCACGCGCGGATCTTTGGGGTCGGTGAGACGGACAATGCGGTCTTCAAAAGACGAAACAGTCATAGCGGATCTCCTAGAACAGCTGGGAGACCATGTTGATGAGGGCCACCACGCCCAGGATCACGATCACCGTGCGAAGAACGATGGGCGACATGCGCTTGCCGATCTTGGCACCCAGCCAAGAACCGAGGGTCGAGCTCAGTGCGATGAAGAGCACCACCCACCAGTTGATGCGGTCGAATGCCAAGAGAATGTAAGACAGGGCGGCCACAATGTTCACCGCGGCCACGAGCACGTTCTTCACCGCGTTGGCCGCCTGCATGGATGCCAAGAGGAACACGCCCAACACGCCCATGAGCAACACCCCCTGCGCGGCCACGAAGTAGCCACCGTAGATGCCAGCGAAGAACACCAGGATGTACAGCGGGAGCGGCTGTTTGGAGCGGTCCGGGTCCACGTCCCCACCGCTGGTCTCCATGTCGGTATCCGCGGCGGCGGCCGTCTCTTGCTGTGCCTTCCGACGCCGCACCAAAGCTTGCAGGCGTGGCTGGAAGATCACGAACAGCAGCGCCACCACAATGAGAATGGGTGCTGCCACCCCGAAGACTTCCTCGGGCAGGGTCAGCAGCAACGCGGCACCGATCACGCCACCCAACAGTGAGCAGGGAATCAGCTTCTTGAGGGTGTGCTTCACTCCCCCGAGTTCACTGCGATAACTCCACGCGCCCGTCAAGTTGCCGGCAATCAGACCCATCGCGTTGGACATGGACGCCGTCACGGGTGGCACTCCCATGGTCACCAGAACCGGGAAGGTCACCAGCGTTCCGGAGCCCACAATCGTGTTGATCAGACCGGCCCACAGACCGGCCACCAGAATCAGGCGACCTGCCACCACTCGAACGGAATGGTTCCGGATTCGCCGAACAACTGCATGGGCGCAGCCGCGGACAGGGAAAGGTTCAACAAGGCGCGTCTCGATTACCGGGCGAACGCGGCGTAACGGTCGCCGACCTTCACAAGCTTCAGAGGAAGGTTGAATGTCTCGGACAGGTTCTTCTGGGTCATGACCTGACCCACCGGACCGGCCGCTACGACCTTGCCTTCGCGCAACAACATGGCGTGGGTGAAGCCGTCCGGGACCTCTTCGAGGTGGTGGGTCACCATGACAATTGCCGGGGATGCGGGGTCCTTGGCGAGCTCGTCCAAACGGGCAACCAGCTTCTCGCGGCCGCCCACGTCCAAACCGGCGGCGGGTTCATCCAGCAGCAGCAGTTCGGGGTCGGTCATGAGGGCGCGGGCGATCAGCACACGCTTGCGCTCGCCCTCGGACAGGGTTCCGAAGCGTCGCTCGGCGAGGTCGCCGAGGCCCCAGGCGTCGAGCAATTCGACGGCGCGAGCGTCGTCGGACTCGTCGTACTCTTCGCGCCAGCGACCGGTCACGCCGTACGCGGCGGTCACGATTACGTCGCGAACGGTCTCCGCGTGCGGGATCTGAGTGGCCAGGGTCGCGGAGCTGACGCCGATACGGGGGCGCAACTCGAACACGTCCACCGCGCCCAGGATTTCTTCAAGAATGTCGACCATGCCGGTGGTCGGGTGCAGGCGCGCAGCGGCAATCGACAACAACGTGGATTTACCGGCACCGTTGGGACCCAGAATGACCCAACGCTCCCCGTCCTGAACGGTCCAGTTCACCGAATCCAACAGGGTTTTCTCGCCGCGGACAACACTGACGTCCACCAATTCCAGCACAGCACTCATGATCGCAACTCTAACGTGAGCGGGCGGTCACGGGCATGCGGGCACACCGGTGACACGAGCACAACCGGTTACAGATCCACGAAGAAGCGCAGGGCATCCAGGTTGGGGATGCTCAGTTGCGTATCGGCGACGTCGCGCAGGGCCGGTTTCGCGCGGTAGGCCACCGAGAGACCAGCGGCCCGGCACATGTCGATGTCGTTGGCGCCGTCGCCCACGGCAATGACGTCCTCCGGGGCAACGTCGAGTTCTTCGGCCCACCGAGTCAGCAGAGCCGCCTTGGCTTCGCGGTCGACCACCGGGCCGGTCACGCGACCGGTCAACTTGCCGTCCTCGATTTCCAGGGTGTTGGCCGCGGCTCGCGTCAGTTCCAACTTCTCGGCCAGGGGGTCCAAGATCTGATTGAACCCACCGGAGACAGCGGCCACCGCGTGACCGGAACCGAGCAGGGTCTTGACCAGAACCGTGGCACCCGGTGACAACCGCACCGCGGACGACACCTCTTCGATCACCGAGGCCGGCAGGCCCTTGAGGACGGCCACGCGCTCACGCAATGACTGTTCGAAGTCGATCTCCCCGCGCATGGCTCGTTCGGTCACCGCGGCCACTTCAGCCTCCAGACCCACGTGAGCCGCCAGCATCTCGATGACCTCTTGGCGGATGAGCGTGGAATCCACGTCCGTGACCAACAGCTTGCGCCGGGAGTTGTCGAACCAGCGGGCATCGATCACGTTCAGATCGATTCCGGGCAACGCCTGTTCCCGCCGGTTCGGCTGCAGTGCGTCACGCAGTTGTTCCACGGAAGGAGCTTCAGCGTGGACCGTGAGGGCGTTGTAGCCTTCCACATCCGTGGCCTGACCGTCCGAAGCGGATTCGGTGACGCGCACCCAGTTGTGCGAATCCACCTCACCGCCAGAACGTTGGATCAGGTCCAGCACCGCTTCGGTGGCCCCCTCCTCGGGAGACACGGCATACGCAACTACTACGAGCTTCTGGGGCATGAGGTGGAGTCTAGTCATCGTGGCGTAGGGGCAGAAAATTACCCGGCCGTAGAAGATTCGACTTTACGGTGCTTGCCGGGCGATCCGGCACCGGAGGGCCACCAGGACTTGGGACCAATGTCCAAGGCCAGAGCGGGAACCAACAGCGAACGCACGATGATCGTGTCCATCAAAACGCCGATCGACACAATGATGGCCAGTTGCACCAGGAACAGGATGGGAAGCACGGCCAGCGCGGCGAACGTTGCAGCGAGCACCACACCCGCGGCGGTAATCACGCCACCTGTGGTCACGAGTCCCACCAGCACACCCTTGCGGTGACCGATCTGCACCACTTCTTCTCGTACTCGGCTCATCAAGAAGATGTTGTAGTCGATACCCAGGGCCACCAGGAACACGAAGCTGAACAGCGGGACCGTGGGATCTGCCTGGTTGATGTCGAAGATCTCGAACACGGCCCAGGCAACACCCAATGCGGACAGGAATGACAGCACGGTGGTCACCACCAGCAGCACGGGCATCAGGACGCTACGCAGCAATACGATCAGGATGATTAGGATGACCACCAGGATGATGGGGATGATCAGGGCCCGGTCGCGTTCGGCAGCAGAAATGGTGTCCAACTGGACCGCCGTGGTGCCGCCGATCAGCACGTCCGAATCGATCTCAGCCAACTCGCCCCGCAGCCGTTCTACGCGTCCTGGGCCTCACCGGAGTCGGTGTTGTAGGCCAGGGTGGCCTGAATCAGCACCTGACCGTTGTCCACGGTCGGCTCGGCGTTGGCCAGCGGGCCGGCCGGGGGCGCAGGGTAAGGCAACGTGCCGCTCGGGGTGTCCTTGGCGTTGAACGCGACGGAGGCGACGTCGTCGTCCCCGTCGAGCTTCTCCGCGATAGCCTCGCCGTGCTCCTCAGAGGCGAGTACGTACGTGGGGTCGCCGGAACCGCCCGGGAAGTGGCGATCGATGATGGCCAAGCCATCGCGAGCTTGGACTCTCCCAACACGAATTCGGATTCGGGGACGCCGCCGGCGTCCAGCTGCGACGCACCGACCGCGGCGATGCCCAAGCCGATGGCGCAGATGATCCAGACGGTGCGGGACTTGCGATCCACCAGGCGGGCGACGGCGGGCCACAGCCCCTTCTTGTGCTCGAGGTCATCGGCCTGTTGGTGCGCCTCGGGGACGGTTTCTACCTTGGGGATGCGGGGCCACATGGCCACGCGGCCGAAGATCGCCAGAAGGGCGGGCAAGAGGGTCAGGCCCGCGAGAATGGCAAAGACGACACCAATGGCGGTGACCGGACCGAGCGACCGGTTGGACTCAAGAGCGGACAGCAGAAGGCACAGCAGACCCGCGATCACCGTGGTACCGGAGGCCATGACCGCAGGAACGTGCCCTTCCACGCCACACGTGTGGCGTGCCAGCGGGACTCCGTCTGGTGGAGTGCTTCGCGGAACCGTGCGGTGTAGAGCAAGCCGTAGTCGGTGGCCGCACCGATCACGATGATGGACAGGATGCCCTGCGTCTGACCACTCAGGGTGATGATTTCTTCCTTGGCCAGCCAGTACACGGTGAGGATCGCACCGCACAGCGCCGCCATGGAGGTGATCAAAACGAGGAAGGGAAGGATCGGCGAACGGTAGACAAGAACCAGGATGACCAGCACCGCTACCAGGGCCACGATCAGGAGCAGACCGTCGATGCCGGCGAACGCGCCACTGAGGTCAGCAACCAGACCAGCGGGACCCGAGACGGCAATGTTGAGGCCGTCTTCGCTGTCAGTGCCGAGCTCGGAACGGATTTCTTCCACCACGGTGGCCGTGTCCGATTCCGCGTCCACCAGGGCAATGATTTCTACGGCTTGGCCGTCCTCCGACGGGATGGGAGGCGAAACCTGGGTGACCTGCTCAATGTCGGTCAATCCCTGGGTCGTTTCCCCCAGATCCCGAATCTGGGCCCGGGAAATCTCGTCCTCTGATTCCGCCACGATGATGGCGGGGATGCCCTCGGAGTCACTGAAATCCCCAATGCGGTCCTGGACCTCGGTGGCCTGTGCGTCCACCGGCAGGAAGTCCGCCTGGGAGTTGGTGACCACGTCCGAGATCTTGCCGAAGGTGGGTCCACCCACACCCATGACACCCAGCCACGCCAGGACCAACACGATGGGAATGATCCATCGAACGGCACCGGGCTTTGAACCGCTGCGTTTCTTGGCGTGTGAGGACCGGGTATCAGTGGAGGGCATTATTCACCTGTCATCTGATGCCACGGGGCACCCCAGCTCAGGGGAGATCGGGCGCCCGGCGCCGTGAACGTACGCGCCACGTATGCGGCGTCCGCCTTGCAGTCTAATTGCTCACCAGGCTGATCACCCGTGTTGCACAGCCGAAATCAACCTTTCGGTTGATCGGTTCAGCCGAGCTTGTATGTGTACCCCACGGGTCTAGCTGCTCGAGGGCGTGGACAGGGATACGAACCGCTCGTTACTGTTCGATCATCACGAGCAAAGGTGGGTCTTGATGAGGGACGGTACCAAGCCGAACCGCGAACCGGTCTGGCGCTGGATACTGATCTTCGGGACCTACTTTTTCGTCTCGGTTTTCCTGGATGACTGGATCGCCGACCAGTTCAAAGCATCCATGCAGGCTCTCGTGGCAATCGGTGGATACTGGTTGTCCAACCTGGCTGTGGGGCTGCTGACCGGCACGGCCTGCTACGTCATCTACTCGGTCCACAGCCGGAAACTCGCTGATCAGTTGGTGAACGGGGATCCTGAGCCTCTGCCGGACCATCTCGATGATGTGACCCAGGCTCAGCCCGGTCTCTGGTTCAGCTGGTTCACCGGCCTGCTCTTCTGGGCGGTCGGGCTGGTCATGTTGTTCCACTGGTACCCGGCGGCGTGGATCTTCGCGCCGATCGTCGGGACCACGATCATCGCCTCGGGGCTGAAAAGCATGAACAACGCCCGCATGATGGACGCTCAGCGGGGAGAGAACCCCGGCAGCGCTAAGGGCCTGCCGGGTTCCTAATCAAAGTCCCGCCGTAATTGGCCCCTCGCTATTAGAGCGCGGACCGGATGTCACAGAACCGCCGTTGGCGGATTCCGCCTCTCTGTCACTTCAGCAGAACCAGTCGAATTCAATCCTGATTCTCCTCGCGCTCGGCCATTTTCCGGCGCGTATATTCGCGACGGGTGTAGGTGGCTTCGCGGATGTCGCTTTCTTTGTCGAAATTGGACCCCATGGCTCCACCCATCATGCCCAGTGCGGAGGCTAGCCAGGCTATATCCAGATAATCCAAGAGGTTCACCGGGTGGCCGATGTCGCCAGCCAAGTACTCAGCATTGACCACTGCCAAGGTCACGGCAAACAGGATGGCCCACAAAACCAGGTACATGGAGCAACGCCGATTCCCACGGTGAGGACTGTTGCCGCGTTGTCCAAGCCGCTGCGTATTCGGCCACCCGCCGACTCTGAAGAGACCCATAGCCCGTTGTGAACGATGAGCCAGGTGGCGAACGCGGCCACCACGAACACACTGATTGCAGCCATCCGAGGGGTGGTGAGCGCATCCGACATATTCCAGATGGACGCGTAGAAAATGCCGAAGCCACCGGTGCCACGGCGGTCGCGACCGAACTGGACAGGGCCGGCAGCAATCGCATGGGCCGATTACTTCGAACCATGCCCGCCAGAAGACGAGGACGGCTGAAAGCGCTCGGAGGATGATTTCGTAGTTCTCCTCATCCCCTTCTCGCTGAACCTTCTGCCAGTTCCGACGGCTGAATCCGCGGGGATAGCCCGTGGTGTATTTGCCCGGCGACTCCTCCGCCATGGCAATGACCAGTTCAGTGAGCACCCTGCGCGCCCTGGATTTCACGTGCACCGCTCCCAGGGCAGGGAGGGAAAGCAACGTGGCATTGCCGGTGACATCGACCTCACACACTAGTGAGTTGTTGTCCAAGGAACGCGGAAGGTCGGTCAGATAGACCATGTAGTCCCAACCGTGGGCATCTCTGAGACCTGGCGCCCGATCGAGCAAGTGGATTTCGTTCTGCTCGGTCAACGGCAGGGTATCCCGGCTGACTTCCACCGACCACTCAACGGAATCCGCCTGCGTCAGCTGGTTCAGATCCCGATTCACCAGTGAGACCACTGACCGAGCAACTGCTTCAGGGAGGCCTGGGTCGGCCATGAGACCAACCGTCAATGTTTTCTGAGGCACTCGTTAAGTATGGGACACGCAGAAGCGTGAGGGCGACCACCGCAAGTCAAAGGACGCTGAGATGCTCAGCGACCTGGCTATTCAGACTCGGCTGTAACTTAATACCCGGGACACCGGCGCTCCCAGAGCAAGAAAAATCCCCGTTCGACCCAGTCGAACGGGGATTTTCATCCTGTGCGCGAGGGGGGACTTGAACCCCCACCCTCTAATACGAGGACTAGCACCTCAAGCTAGCGCGTCTGCCTATTCCGCCACCCGCGCAGGTGTCACGACTACGAATTGAGGACTCGGGAGACCTCACGTGGCCGTTGGCAACGAGAAGTAACTTACCACAGATGAGAGCCAGACTCGAAAACACACGAGGACCCCGGAAAGCAGTGTGCCGCCTGCCCGTTTTCACGGACAGGCGGCACTGCTGCAGCGCAGGTAATTTACTTGCCGGCTTGGGCCAGGAAGTCCTCGGCGCCACCCACGAGTTCCACGTGGCCGGTCTCGACGTCTGCAGAGACCATCTTGGCGATCTCCTGAGCAAACTCGTTGACCGAGTAGAGCTTGCCGGCGGATTCACGGCGCTCCTCGAGCGCACCCGGGCGGGCACGGTTGAGCAGCGTGGCGGTCACGGTGCCTTCGATCATGTCCGCGGAGACGACCACGAAGCTCACACCCTGCTCGGCCATTTCGGGCACTCGAGCGGTCAGTGTGTCCTCGCCGGCGCGCTTGGACTTGGCCACGGCCTCGTACTCGGGCATGGTTTCCACGTCGTTGATGAAGTGCGCCTGGTGGCTGGTCACGAACACCACGCGGCCGCCCTCGGGCAGAACTTTGAGTCCCTCGGTCAGGGCATCGTTTTGAGCGTCCCGGTTCAGGCGCAGCGCGTAATCCTCGCCCATGTCGGATTCCATGCCGCCGGAGGCGTTGAGGATCAGGATGTCCACGCCGCCGAACTCGTCCACACCGGCCTGCAACAGGCCACGCAGCGACTCCACATCGGTCATATCGGCCTGGACCGCAATGGCTTTGCCGCCGGCCTCGGTGATTTCCTTGACCACCTTGTTGGCGCGGGGGGCCTTCTGGCGATAGTTGACGACGACGTTCGCGCCCTCCCCTGCCAGAATCTTGGCGGTGTCTGCGCCCACCCCTCGCGAGAACCCGTAATAACTACGGTTTTGCCTGCCACTGAGCTCATGCGGTTCTCCTTTGTCACGCTGCGCTGTTGAAGACTGTCTTGGGAGTCAGTGTCCCATGACCAAGCCGCCGTCCACAGGGATGACAGCGCCGGAAATGTAGGCGGCGTCGTCGGAGGCAATCCAACGAACGGCCTTGGCGATCTCCTCGGGCTTACCGAAGCGGCTGGCCGGGATCATGGACAGATACTCGGCCTTGACCTCATCACTCAGGCGTCGGTCATGGCGGTGTCGATGTAACCGGGGGCCACCACGTTGGCGGTCACCCCGCGGGCACCGAGCTCACGGGTGATGGCGCGAGCCATGCCCACCATTCCGGCCTTGGAGGATGCGTAGTTGACCTGGCCCGGCGCACCGGTGAAACCGACCACGGAAGAGATCAGGACAATGCGGCCCTTCTTCAGGCGCATGAAGCCCTTGGTGGCGCGCTGCACCACGCGGAACGCGCCGGTGAGGTTGGTGTCGATCACGTCCTGGAAATCGGCTTCCTTCATGCGCAGCAGCAGGGTGTCCTTGGTGACGCCGGCGTTGGCCACCAGCACCTCCACGGGACCGTACTTCTCTTCAATCTGCTTGAACGCGGCGTCCACGGACGCGGAATCGGTGACGTCCGCTTGGACGGTGAAAGCGCCGTCGGGCCCGTCATCACCGGAACGCGAGGTGACCACCACGTTGTCGCCTGCGGCCACGAACGCCTCGGCAATGGCGCGACCGATACCTCGGTTACCTCCCGTAACCAGTACGGTGCGGGCGCCTTCGGTGTTGGGCTGATCAGCATGGTGAACCTTTCATCGACAGGACGGCGTGGCAGGGGGCAACGCCAGATAACAATCTAATAACGAACTGACAAGCCATCCTAGCCGGACACCCACAGATCTCGGCCCAGCCACTTGGGGAGTTAGTACAACGATGAGACAATTAACGGAAGCGCCCAGCGCGCTCCCCGGAACCCGTGGCACCATGTTGCGTCTGGGATTTCCGGCCACTGACTTCCAAGGATCTGTTCACATGTCACGCACGCACACGCATACGCGAGACACCACCGGAGTTCACTCGATTACTTCGGCGGCGGGCCCCCACACGCAGGACATGTCCCACCGCATGAAGGTGTATGCCCTGCAACAGGGTTTGCGCATCGTGTGCATTATTGGCGTGGTGGTGATCGACATCCTGTGGGTGCGCATCCTGCTGTGCATCGGTGCGGCTGTGCTCCCTTGGATCGCCGTGATGATGGCCAACCGCGGTGCAGACCGGTCCGAACGCACCAGCACGTACTACCGCCCGCCCCAGCGCACCGAACTACCGACCACCGCCGAGACCCAGGCGAAGCCCGAGAACCCGGAGACCGTGGTGGTGGACGGCGAATACCGCACCCATGAACCGCCCAAGGCCATCACGTATAAACGAATGGGCACATCACGCAATTAAGCCCCGGCCACCGTCCGAGCACCGAACGTCAGTCACACCAAGGAGTAATGGCACCGTGGAATTTGATCTGCTGGGTTCCCTGAGTCCCAACGGGGGCTCCCCGAAACCGGCCAAGGACTCCACGGAACATCCCGAAGTTCCCCAGTGCTCCCGCCGCGGCTGTGGCCGCGACGCCCAATGGCAACTGCTCTGGAACAACCCCAAGTTGCACACGCCCGACCGCCGTAAAGTGTGGCTCGCATGCGATGACCACCGCGAATACCTGAGCGATTTCCTGACCCAGCGTGATTTCCTCAAGGCCACCGAGCCGTTCAAAGCCTCGGAGGACCAGGTCTGATGCGCAAGTACTCGTTCCTCTTCTCCGGCACCTGGATCGGCTGGTTCCTCATGTGCGTGGTCGCCGCCATCGTGTGCGCGTTCCTCGCTCAGTGGCAGATGTCCCGCAACGACTACTTGGTCGTGGAGAACTACAAGATCGAGAACAACTACGACGCCCCCGCGCTCAGCCCGGCGGAGGGCCTCCCCCTGTTCGACGACTATGACGACACGCAAACCTGGCAGCCAGTGACCTTGGAAGGGCAGTACCTGCCCCAGGACACCACGCTCGTGCGCAACCGCCCGCAGGACGGTCGCGTGGGGTACGAGGTGCTCGTTCCCTTCCGCGCGGATGACGGGCGCACCGTGGTCATCAACCGCGGTTGGGTTCCCACCGGCGACGGCGCCAACGGCATGCCCGGCGTGATCCCCCAGCCCCCGTCCGGTGACGTCACCGCCACGGTCCGCTTGCGACCGGGAGAAGTGTCCGTGGACCGCGGCGCGCCAGAAGGTCAGATCGCCTCGATCGATCTGGGACTGCTCGATGAGCAACTGGATTACCCGATAGCCACGGGTGGTTACGGACTGCTGGCCTCGGAAGACCCGCCCGCAGCCGAACGACCAGCGGCACCGGCCAAGCCCGAGATCAACTACGGCCCGCACCTCTCGTACTCGCTGCAGTGGTACGCGTTCGCCTTCCTCGTGTTCGTGGCGTTCGGCTACGCCGCGCGCCAGCACGTGCGCAACGAGGAATGGGACCGCGCCTACTCGGCCGAGGTCGAGCGCAAGCTTGCGCAGTACTACGACGCCGAGGGCAACTACACCGGGGACGTGGACGAAGAACTGATCATCCGCGAGCTCCAGATGGCCGACGACATGCCCGCCCACCTCAAGTCCCTGTACCGGCCCAAGAAGAACCGCCGGACCAACGCGGTGACCAACGAAGACGAAGAGGACGCCCTGTTGGACGCCCTCGAGTTGCAGCGAGGGAGCTGAACTCCTAGGTCCACATCGACGTGGCGCGCTAGCCATTAGACTAGCGCGCCACACTGTTAGGAAATTTACTCAACCAGTGGTTGACCCCCACCCCTGACGGGAATTACGAAGGATTCGTTTTCCGGCTTTTCTGCCTGATCGAGTAAACACGGTGCACATGACTGCCGCTATTGCGGCACTAATAAATACCGCGAATGCGATACCCACTCCAGTCATGAAATGAAATACGAGCAACAATGCGAAAAAGACGGAAATGAAAACTAATCCGCGCATTCTAATCACCATCCATATAGAGTGCGAGACCTCCGCCGGCACCGGCGATACAACTAATTGCAAGACCGGGGCCGGTCTTCTTTGCAATGAATTTGACTACCGTCCAGTAGCTAGCCCGACGCTCGAGAATATCAAGAATTTCATCGTACCCGATAGCCCCGCCTGCACATCCTGCGATCGTGGATGCGGCCGCACCAATGATTCCCTTGTCGGAGCCAACCTGCACCATTGGCGCTCCGCCTGCCGACTGACGAGGTAGGGATTCCATCTCGGCTTCCATGTCTTGAGCAGACGAAAGTAATGTTTCTTGGCCTGCGTGATTGACAGCAACCGCGTCACCATTGGAGTTGAATCCGAACGCAACGGTGTCCTTAGGAAGTTGACTAGATCCTGAGGATGATGTGGCGGAATTGATAGATTCAATTGTGGCAGCATCAACAGTCTCAATCATCTCAATATTCGCGCGCTCTGAAGCTGTAATGCCTGCCCCAGCCTCTTTAGTTTCCGCAAATGCAGGTGCCATTGCGCCGAGAGAGAGGGAGAGCGTCAAAGCACCTGCACTTGCCGCTGTCATAAATTTTTTATTCATCTTCATCTCCTCTGTTCAATGCTTGCTCTTACTGGCACCTCCATTGTTTACACAAGAGGTCAGAGGGCGCAAGCCCTTCATCGAGCATTTAAAGGTCCCATAACAAAGATAACTTTTTTTGTGAATGGCCGAATGGCTAGTTCTGTTGCCGATCACTCATCTCTGCCAACGAACCGGGCAACAGTGCCCTCACATATAAGATGCCAAGAAAGGTGGGCTATGCCGCATGATCGGGTGACAGTGGTTAGTCACGCAGCCTGAGTGGCTGGTGTGGTCATGATTGTCTCGAACTCGATGGGAGTCAACCGGCCGAGACGGTCTTGTCGTCTGCGTCGGTGGTAGGTCCGTTCGATCCAGGTCACGATCGCGGTCCGAAGGTCGTCCCTGGTCATCCACGCATGACGGTCCAGGGCGTTCTTTTGTAGCAATGAGAACAAGCTCTCCATGGCGGCGTTGTCACCGGCCGCACCAACCTGACCATCGATCCGATCATGTCGTGACAGCCCAGAGCGCAGACGAATTTCCTGCTTCGAAGCAGTGGCGGGGTTTGGCCACCAGATACGACACGCTCGCCCTAACCTACCGCGGTGGGGTCGTGATGCGCGCCACCACCATCTGGCTCAAGGCATTAGGAGACACGCCTTAGCCTCGATCCACC
>NZ_AJXN01000149.1 GCF_000286355.1 Kocuria atrinae C3-8
CTCGCGGGTTCCCCCCGCCGTGATCAGCACGCGACGGCCGGCCAGCGCGCCCGACGACGCCGCTGCGGTACCTTCCGCGAAAACGGCCAGTGCGGCGTCGTAAATTCTTTGGGGCTCGGGAAGCCGGCCGGGGCCGCTGTCCTTGCCCGTGAGTCGACCGGAATCCGGGTCGATCACCGTGTGGCCGTGCTCACGCAACAGCGCCACGTTGCGTCGGGTGGCGGGGTTGAGCACATCTCCGTGTGCATGGCCGGAGCCAAGACCACTGGCGCCCGCGAAGCCAGCACCGTGGTGGTCAACAAGTCGTCTGCCAGACCATGCGCGATCTTGGCCATGAGGTCTGCCGTGGCCGGAGCAATGACCACCAGGTCCGCCTGCTGACCCTGCGAGACGTGATTGACCGTGTCCACGCGATCGAAGACCGAGGTGGAAACCGGCTCCCCCGTGAGTGCTTCCCACGTGGGGGCACCCACGAATTCGAGGGCGGCCGCCGTGGGCATCGGAACCACGTGGTGGCCCGCCTCGGTGAACAAACGCGTGAGCAGGGCGGCCTTATATGCGGCAATACCCCCGCCCACGCCCAGGACCACGCGCAACGGCGCGGTCGACTGGGAGGTAGCGGGGGTATCCGAAGGGTGCGGAACCGTCACTTCTCGGTGGGTTCCTCGGTCTCGACGACCTCCTCGACCTCGACGACCTCTTCCGGGGCCACCTCGGCGCTGTCGGAGAACATGGGCGCGGAGGCCTCGTCGGTTCCCTGGGCGAAGAAGTCGCCGCTGAAGACGTCAGCGGAAGCTGCTTCCTCGGTGACGAGCTGGCCGTTGGCGGAGAACCCGGCGTGATCGACCTCGGTGGTCTCGATCAGGTCCTCGTCGATCTCGCGGAACGCGATGGACAGCGGCTTCTCATTGAGCTGGGTGTCCACGAGCGGTCCCACGTACTCGAACAGGCCCTCGTGCAACTGCGAGTAGTACGCGTTGATCTGACGGGCACGACGAGCACCGAAGATGACCAGCCCGTACTTGGAATCGGTCTTGCCGAGCAACCGGTCGATGGGCGGGTTGACGATGCCTTCGTAATCTGTGCTCACGAGTGAATGACTCCTGTCATGGACTTCTTGGTAATGGGTAGGCTCCTGGCCGTGCGGGCTGGGTGCGTGGTGTTCAGCGGTCAGTCCCGCTGCTGGGCGGGCAACCCCATGAGCTCTACAAGTTCTGCGGCGGCGCGTTCCACGCTGTCATTGATCACCGTGTGATCGAATTCTGGTTGCGCCGCAAGCTCTACTTTAGCTGTTTCCAGCCGTCGCTGCTGCTGCTCCGGTGTTTCCGTCCCGCGACCGACCAATCGTGCCACCATTTCATCCCAACTGGGCGGGGCCAAAAACACGAACTGGGCGGTGGGCAACGTACGCTTGATCTCGCGCGCGCCCTGGAGATCGATCTCCAACAACACGCTTCTTCCCTGGGCCAAGGCCTCCTCCACTTTCTGTCGGGGCGTGCCGTAGCGGTGCGAATTGTGCACCACGGCCCACTCGAGCAGATCGTTGTCGGAGACCATGGAATCGAACTGGTCGTCGGAGACGAAGAAGTAGTGGACGCCGTCCACCTCTCCAGGACGAGCCGCGCGCGTGGTGGCCGACACGGACAGCCACACCTGCGGATAGTGATCGCGGATGTACGTGGACACCGTGCCCTTACCGACCGCCGTGGGTCCAGCCAGCACGGTGACGGTGGGTTTGACGGGCACGTGGACCTCCGGAAAATGAAGTGGCGGAACAGGTGAAAACCTGTTCCGCCACTGTACCAACGGGACGATCGGTGGGATCAATCAGCTGCGTTCACAACAGTGTGCCGCTGCTCACCGAAGGCCCGAAAGCCTGGATCGCGACTTACCGGTCAAGGTAGTCAATCAATGCGCGTCGCTGGTGCTGACCCAAGCCACGTACCGTCGGGTTCGTGCGATACCGATCTGGTCCATGATGGCCGCAGATCGGACCTTGCCGATTCCGGGGGTGGCTTCGAGCAGATCCGTGACCTTGAGTCGGCTCACGGCTTCATCAGTCTCGCCGCGTTGCAGAACCTCGGCCACCGTCATGGTGCCCTCGCGCAGTGCTTTCTTCACCTCCGCCCGCACTGTTCGCGCTGCGGTCGCCTTCTCACGTGCCCGCGCTCGCTCTTCATCTGTCAAAGGACGTAATGCCATATGGATCTCTCTCCTCTGGTTGCTCTGCGTGCGCTCCCACACGCCTGCAGTAGCGGATCTGGGGGGTAGCCGCTATCGGAAAAGTACCCGACATTAATAAGGGCGTAAACACCACGAATAGCCCCTGATCAGGGATTTCTATGGTGTTTACGCCACTTTCAGAGAAGCGATTCAGCCGTATAGAGCAGCGCTAAGTTCATCACCGGATCGTTGCATTGCTGAACGCAATGCGGAAACGTCCGGACCGTGGCGTAAGACACCCCGGGATGAATTAGCAAGAACATTCCCGCTGACTTGGTCAAACACTCCGGCAACCGCGCGGGCATCGGCCCCCTGAGCGCCGTAACCCGGCGAAAGGATGGGTCCATTGAAGCCGCGAAGGTTTATCTCCAGTTGTGAGAGGGCATCGGATACGGTAGCGCCGATAACCACTCCACAGGACCCCAAAGTGTTATTTTTTACATTTATAACGATTTGGTCACGATTTTCCTGTGGAGCCCTCTCGTCACGGTTCTCTGTGACGCCCGACACGCTATTTCCCGAAGCGACAGCGGTATCACGAAGGTTTTCGTGCTGCACGGCATTCAGGATTGTCTTGGCCACCGATTCATAGCCACCCACGTGTTGCACACTGGCGCCCTCGGGATTCGATGTCAGGGCCAGCACGAAGGTGCCCCGGCCCGTCTCGTGCGCAAGGTCCAGGGCCGGTCGCAGGGACTCGAAACCGAGATACGGACTCAGTGTCACGGAGTCCGCCGCGAGCGGTGAGTCGTCCGAAAGCCACGCCGTGGCGTAGGCGGCCATCGTCGAGCCGATGTCGCCTCGCTTGGCGTCCGCAATGCTCAGCACACCGGCCTCGCGGGATTCCTTCAAGACTCGTTCGAGCACCGCCATACCGGCCGAACCGAACGCTTCGTAGAGCGCGACCTGAGGCTTCACGGTGGCCGCGTGCCCCTCGGCTGCCTCGACCACGGTCAAGGAGAACTTCTCCAGCCCCGCCACGGTGTACGGCAGACCCCACGCGTCCAACAGCGCGGGGTGCGGGTCGATGCCCACGCACAGCGGACCGTGGGTCAGCATGGCCTCGCGCAGTCTCGTACCGAACGGGGTGCGGCGGGCCCCCGACGTTCCGGAGGCCCCGGCAGCGGGTGACGACGCCGCGGCGGCGTCACCGCACGGAACGTGCCCTGATCAGCCACGCGAGTCCTCCGCGAGAACGGCCTCACGCAGGTTCTTCTCGTGCACCTGAAGGCTGTTGACCGACCATGAGTACTGCCGCTGGGCCGTAATGGCCTGCAGGGCGGCACCGAGCTCGGACACCGTGGTCATGATCGGCACGCCGATGGAGGTGGCCGCAGCACGGATCTGGTAGCCGTCACTGCGGGCCTTCTGGCCACCGGAGGGCGTGTTGAAGATCAGGTCGATCTTGCCGTCGGTGATCCAATCGGCCACGGAATCCTCCCCCTCGGGGGCGTCCGTGATCTTGGAGACCACGGTGGACTCAATGCCGTTGCGGCGCAGGACATCCGCGGTGCCACCCGTGGAGACGATCTCGAACCCGAGGTTGGAAAACATCTTCACGTAGATGACCGCCGAGCGCTTGTCCTTGTTGGCCACGGAGACGAACAAGCGGCCGGAGGTCGGCAGCGGTCCACCCACGGCGGCCTGAGCCTTGGCGAACGCGGTGTCGAAGTACTTGTCGATACCCATGACCTCACCGGTCGAACGCATCTCCGGGCCCAGCAGCGAATCCACCACGGAACCCTCAGCGGTACGGAACCGTGCGAAGGGCAGCACGGCCTCCTTCACGGCGACCGGCGTGTTCACCGGAAGATCGGCGCCGTCGTACTTGGACGGCAGCACGCCCTCGGCACGCAACTGAGCGATGGTGCGACCAGTGCCCATGAGTGCCGCGGCCTTGGCCAGCTGAACACCGGTGGCCTTGGACACGAACGGCACGGTGCGCGACGCGCGCGGATTGGCCTCGATCACGTACAGGATGTTGGAGGCCAGAGCGAACTGGATGTTGATCAGGCCGTTGACGCCCACGCCGCGGGCAATGTCCGCCGTGGCTTCGCGGACGCGCTGCACGACCTCGGGGCCGAGCGTGACCGGCGGGAGCACACACGCGGAGTCACCGGAGTGAATACCGGCCTCCTCGATGTGCTCCATCACGCCGCCCACGTAGACCTCCTTGCCGTCGAAGAGCGCATCCACGTCGATCTCGATGGCATCTTCCAGGAACTTGTCGATCAGCGCGGGACGGTTGCTGCTGACCTCGGTGGCGTTCTCGAGATAGCGGCGCAGGGAGTCCTCGTCGTAGACGATCTCCATGCCGCGGCCACCGAGCACGTACGAGGGGCGCACGAGCACGGGGTATCCGATGTCGTTGGCGATCAGGCTGGCCTCTTCGAACGTGGAGGCGGTGCCGTTCTTGGGCTGGCGCAGTCCGGCGTGGTGGAGGACGCGGGCGAACTCGCCGCGGTCCTCGGCCAGGTCGATCGCCTCCGGGGTGGTACCCAGGATGG
>NZ_AJXN01000150.1 GCF_000286355.1 Kocuria atrinae C3-8
ACCAGTCTGACAATGGGGGTTCGGGCGTGAAACGAGTCCTTTTACGGACTGGATTGTTTACCGCCCGGGAGAGAGTTGCTGTGACAGCCATTCGAGTAGCAGATACCGGCGTTCGGGTTCGATCAGGTCTTCCCACACGATGTATCGAACTCGCCACCCGTTGTCTTCCAAGCGGTGGCGGCGGAACATCTCATCGCCGTACTGGCGGCGATCCAGGTGATCGGCACCGTTGTATTCGACGGCGACCTTGGATCCTGGCCAGGCCAGGTCCAGGTGTCGATCTGCAGAGTCCACAATCACATGGAAATTCAATGCCGGCGGGGGATACCCCAGAGCGATGACGAGCAGGCGGGTGAGGGACTCCATGGGTGACCATGCGCCTTTGACCGCGTCCTCAAAGGCAGCTCGTACACGCCGAACCGAGCGTGACGTGGGAGGCAGTTTGCCGATTCGCCGTTCCAGAAGCGCTCGGCTGTACAGGGGATATGATTTTCCACCGGGAGACTTGATGGTGCGGCTCATGAGGGCGTCAAGACATGACGTGATGCGCCAGCGGGACAAGTAAGGGGCAGCCACAACGAGTGCCTCGACAGGGTCCGCCAGGAAGCTTCCCCATGGGCCAGGAAAACGCCCAAGGCCATACGATTTGGTCACCAGTGCGGTCTTAACCGGGCACTTTCGCCGGATGCCCAGCCAGGAGAAATGGGGAGTCGCCATCATCGTGTGGAACTCACTTGATCGTGGGGGTGGCGCATGTCCGAGCAGGCGATCCAATTCGGCATCGGGTGCGCCTAAGGGGAGGCCATAGAGCTGTAATGCAGTCAGTCCCGTGATTCGCAGTTCTGACTCTGGGCGATCCAGGATGTCGTGCAGTAACGCTGCGCTCTGCAGCGAGCCCAGGGGCTCAGGAGTCCTGACCCAATGTCTGCTGGTGAGCCGCTGCATCTGGCTGTCACGGTTCAACGATCGGGGTGTTCTGCCCCATGCTGCGCTCGTGCAGACGAGGGGTTTGATTCCCAAGTCAGGCATACGAATCGGCGGTGGCATACCCGGAGACTAAGAAGTTACGGGAAGGGTCGCAGCCACTCAGGAGGATTGTGGAGTGCGCACCCCGACAATGTCAGGACCGAAAACAATCGAGTCCGTAAAAGTGCACCTGCGCAGGGTGTCAACCTGTG